>NZ_JBALOX010000121.1:0-4477 GCF_036965165.1 Bacillus sp. JJ1521
AGCTTTTTGTGCCTTTTTTTTCTGTGCCCTATATTTTCAACTAAAATATTTTGAAAACTTTCATCTTTTAGTAATAAATTCCTGATTTTCTATTAAAGTAGTATTATAGAATCCTTTGGAATCAAGAATCCGATGGGGTAAAATTGCAGGAGGTCAATATGGATAAAAGGGAATTTTATGATACAATCTACTACTATTTTTCTAGAGTGGGGAAGGCGTTAACAAGTCCGAAACGAATGGAGCTATTGGACTTGTTGACACAAGGTCCTAAGACGGTCGAATCCTTATCGAATGAAACCGAAATGAGCATTGCCAATACATCTCAACACTTACAGGTTCTCCTAGATGTCAAACTCGTAAAATTCCGTAGACAGGGAAATTTCATGGTCTATTCATTAGGGAATACAAAAGTATGTGACTTGGTCCAATCGTTACAAAAGGTAACAGAAGATCGCTTCGATGAAGTTAGGCACATGCGAACAGAGTTTATCGATAGACCAGAGGAAATTGAGAGTCTAGATCTGGATGCCTTCTTTGAAATTAGAGATATGGATCAAATTATAGTCGTCGATGTCCGTCCAGAAACGGAGTATAACGCTTCTCATATTGAAGGAGCAGTATCACTTCCGTATGATTCAATCCAAAACCGATTATCCGAACTTCCAAAAGATCGAGAAATAATCGTATATTGCCGTGGTTACTACTGTGTCTACGCAACAGAATGTGTCCAGCTCCTGTTATCCCAAGGATATCAAGCAAAACGACTAAACGCTGGGATACAACATTGGAAGCGGGCGGTGGTGACTGTTGTATAGATCCACCGTCCCAGTGAACACATTTAGGATTTTAACTGAATATAGAAGCATGGCTCACAGAGGTTGTTGTAGCAACCTCTGATTTTTATTTTGCATTTCATACAGGAATAATAAGAGTTTCGTCTTGTAGTTTTTTCCTCCTGTGCTATAATTTGATTGTTTGATTTTCATCTTAGAAGGAGAAAATAAATGAAACCATTTCCATTGTTCCGCTATCTTTATATTTTTTATTCTTTCGTATTTATACTCCATACCATTAATATTTTTATAGATAACGAGACAGTCAATTACATACTTGGAGTACTTGCCATTTTCATGCTGATTGTGTCATTTCCATTGGCATCAAGGCTATTTAAAATTCTTGGTGGTTCATTTCTATTTGTTGGAGGTTATTTATTCTTCACAACAGGTCAATCGTTTCATATCATTCCTAGTTTATTAACTTCGAATCTATCATTGCTGACCCTTTTAGCTATGCTGCCCTGGATGAATAGTATTGTGCGAAGTGGAAGATTTGATCGGAATATGAATCTTCTTATGAAAGTGAATGTCTCGGATCTCGGTAAACTGTACCCAAGGAGTTCACTAACGACGCACATTCTTGCAGCCTTTTTAAATTTATCAGCCGCTACTATCTCACAGGATGTACTTAAAAGTACGTTATCTCCGTTTAGTAAAGAGATTCGTAATTCATTTATTACAACTGCCTCACTAAGAGGTTACTCATTAGCATTGTTGTGGAGCCCATTAGAGATCATGGTCGCGGTTTCTATATTTGCCACAGGGGTTGATTATGTCACACTTTTGCCATGGCTTATCTTTATGGCGGTTATTGCGTTTATACTAGACTCTATATTTGGACGCATCTATTATAAAAAATACAAGTTTGAACATTCGAATATGAATAGGGAACCTATCGTCAGTAAAAAAGTTTTAGTGAAAAAAATGATACATTTCATTTTTGCATTGGCCTTGTTCCTGACACTTGTTATTTTGATTGGAAATCTATTTGATTTAAGCTTCATTTTAACTGTAACGATTCTTATTTTCCCATTTGCATTCATTTGGTCGTTACTGATGAAAAGACGGAGAAGTTTTTGGACAATTGGCTGGAATAATTGGAGAACAAAGACAAACACAATGCAGAATTTTATCGTATTATTTATCTCCCTTTCCTTATTTTCGACTAGTTTAGGAGACACATCGTTTTTGGAAGTGATTCAAAAACCATTATCGTATGTTTCCGATTATCCAATGCTAATCTTGTTCCTTATCCAAGTCATTTTTGTTTTATTTAGTATGTTCGGTATCCACCCAATCGCTACTGTGGGTATATTGACTGGAATCATTACACCATTATTAGACGTGATGAATCCTGTAAGTATTGCTCTCGTGTTAATAACAGGATCTGTTGCCACCTTTACTGTAGGAACGTACGGTTTGCTCGTTACATTAACTTCGATGAGTACGGGGCAAAGTCCATATCGTATTACCCTTCAAAATATGCCCTTTGCGATTGTTATGGGAATTATTGGAACGCTTGTGGCTTATTCTTTATTGTAATTTCATGGTATACTCAAAAATAGTCTATTTAATTGTTTTTTAACACATGTTAAAATAAGACACTTAGACTAGCCGTAATTCTGGAGGTATTTAGAGAATGAATAAAAGATGGACAATAGATAAAATTAAAGAATTCGTTGAAAAGAATTCGGATAGCAAATTGCTTTCGACGGAATTCCATGGATTTTCTCAAAAGTTATTATTTAAATGTGCTTGCGGTAGTAATTTTGAAAAAACATTTACAAAATTTAAAAACAATAACCAACGTAAATGCGATGTGTGCCAACCTCCAAAACCGTCACGCTAAAAAGTATACGAGAGAGTGAAGCACCGACTTCTATTAAATCGAGGTTGGTGCTATATTGTTTTTGCGGAATCAAGCAGTAAAAATTCAAAAAGTAGGTAGGGCAAACAACATGATCGAAATAAAAACATCTTCACTAAGTGATGGAGAATTCAATAGAGGCGTATTTGCGACAACTGATATCGAAAAGGGACAGCTCATACACGAAGCGCCTGTTATCTCTTATCCAAATGATCAGCATGAGCACATTGAGAAAACCTTACTCGCTGATTATGCATTTGAGTATGGAATCAATCATACGGCGATTCTGCTAGGGTATGGAATGTTATTTAACCATTCCTATGAACCTAATGCCATTTATGAAATTAATTTTGATAATCACACATTCGATTTCTATGCTTACACAGATATAAAAGCAGGAGACGAAATCCTCATTAATTACAATGGAGAAGTGGATAACAAAGATCCACTTTGGTTTGATAAGGAATAAGAAGAACTAATTAATATTTCCTAAAAAGGTTTTCTGCAAGTGCAGCAAACCTTTTTTTGTTGAGAAAAAAAATCACAGAAACTCTATCTCTCACTTTTCAGTGCTCACTTAAAGTCCTATTTACGACGGAGTATCGTAACAAAGACCTATATGTATAAGGAATATAGTTAAGTAGAATCAAAATAAGGGAGATTTAGGAGATAGAAAGTTTTGATAGTTGATAGTCTTTCTATAATCCTGTAAACGCTTCCTAACTTTTAACGGAAGGAGGGTAACAATACAATTTACATATACTTGATCAAGGGAGGGGTCTTGTTTGAAAAGTAGAACGTTGAAAAAATCGATTATGCTGACATTAAGTTTTACTCTATTATTTGGGTTAATCGCTCCATTTACTACTGTTGGAACGGTACCTGTGTCTGCTGAAACGGTATCTGTAGAAGTACCTAATGGAGGTTTTGAAGACACTGTGAATCAAGGTTGGAGTCTTGTAACCAATAATTCGAACACGAGTATCGAATTTAGCGGGGAGAAAGCCCGAACTGGAAATAAAAGTTTATATTTTAAAGATGAAAATACCAATAATCCAGGAGGAAATTTGCAGGTTACAAGTGAGAAGATTTCTGTTACCACTGGAGTTTCATATGTTGCGAAAGCATATGTGAATGTTGTTAGACAATCACATAGTATCGGATATGAAGTTCATTTTTTTAATGATGAAGGGAAAAAGGTTGGCAATGCTACCTTTATTAACTTTAGTGCATCTGTGTTAGGAACTGATAAGTGGACTGAGATTCAAGTTCCTTTTGATGTTCTAGAGGGCGCTACACAGGTCGAACTTCGCTTCAACTCTGGTCATCCCTCGATCACGGAAGCTTATTTTGATGATGTAACGATTGAAGGAACATTCATTGAAGAGCCTCCAGCTGAAGATATTCATATGGAAGTCGTGAATCCAGGTTTTGAAGAAGAGGCAGGTGAAAATGGAACCATTCCAGGTTGGACATCGGAATTCGAAGGACCAGGAATCCAATTAAGTACCGATAGAGCTCATACAGGAGCACAAAGCGTACATTTACATGACAATACTGACAAAGCGAGCGTAAGTGTGTTGAGTGATAAAATAGCTGTTAATCCAGGTGAATCTTATTTGTTAACTGTTTTTTCGAATGTTGTAAGTCAGACTCATAACGTTGTCACTGAAATTCGTTATTTTGATGAAAACAATAAAAGCATTGCTCAACATAGGGAACTAAATGGAAACCTACCTAAAAATGAATGGACTGATTTAAAGGTATATAGTGT
>NZ_JBALOX010000122.1:0-18589 GCF_036965165.1 Bacillus sp. JJ1521
TTCTTATGCTGAGGAAAGGACCTTTTCCAAATCAAAATTGGAAGAAAATCGCCAAAAATGAAGTGTAGAAAGCTGTCCAAATCTATACTGTTGGATATGTACTAAACGCTTTCATTCTAGACCTATCAACGAAAAAAAGCAACCCTTAGCAAGCAAATTATGGAGAAAAATGCGTATTTTTTTATTTTTCAATTAATTCTATTTCATTTCTATTAAAAATCGTTTTTATTACGCAGGTAAATTCTGCACAAAATTTTGAAACAGGAATTTTTTCACCTGGTTTTCAGAGTAATATTTAAGCAAATGATTAACAAGTCGATCAAATCCTGAGAAACTTTCAAGTCCAACGGTGGTATCTGTTATTCCATCAAAATCAGAACCAAATCCAACATGGTTTTTTCCGCCTAATGAACAAATATAATCAAGATGCTTTAACACATCATCAATTGATGCACTGTTGTGATTGCTTAGAAATTGCGGCACAAAGGTAATTCCAATCATGCCGTTCTTCTGTATGAGTGCGCGAATTTGATCATCCTGTAGATTGCGTCGATGATTGCAAATGGTGAATGCATTTGAATGAGATGCTATCGGAAAATCTGCTACTTCCATAACATCCCAAAATCCTTTAATTGACAAGTGAGATACATCAGTCCATATTAATGCCTTATTATGCTCCTTCACAACCTCTTTGCCAAAGCTTGATAATCCCCCTCCTCGTGGTTCTGCCACGCCATCTGCAGCAAAATTGGCGTAATTCCATGTTAAACCTACTGAGGACACTCCAAGCCTTATTAACGTTTGCAGCTTTACTATACTTTGATCAATTGCATCACAGCCTTCCAGCGTTAAGAATGCCCCTATTTCATTCTCCTTTAAGGCTAAAATATCCTCTCTAGTTCGTACCATTTTTAATAATGGAGAAGGGGCAATTACTTGCTTATAAAAAATTTCTACCATCTCCAACGCCACTTCAAATCTGCTTTCTGGCTTTACTTCTTCGGGTATATAAATTGCAAAACATTGCACCTTGCTACCCAATGCTTTTAATTGATTGTATGTAATATGTAATTTCGGTGAGTCTGCAAAATCAATAGTAGGATCCATCCACATTTTATATAAAACATCTGAATGGGCATCAAATATTTTCACTAATTTCAACTCCTTTATCAAATGCGCCTTGNNCCTTTAAAAAATCGTGGCATCGGCCGGAGGCTTTAACTTTATTCTGCACAAAAATACCTGTTTGCCTAATTTGACAAACAGGTCATTACCCGTAACTTGACCATGTTATATAAAAGGACATACGATTATCGTGGTTCAACGATTAATTTTATAGCAGTTCTTTCTTCACCGTCAATTAGAATATCTGTAAATGCCGGAATACAAATTAGGTCTACTCCACTCGGTGCAACAAACCCTCTAGCTATCGCTACTGCTTTCACTGCCTGATTTAATGCACCTGCACCAATCGCTTGAATTTCTGCAGCTCCTCTTTCACGCAATACACCTGCAAGCGCTCCAGCTACAGAGTTAGGATTAGATTTTGCTGAAACTTTTAATATTTCCATTTCTACTTTCCTCCTTGTACTTTACAATGTTTCCCTGAGTGATCGGTAGAACCATACTTACAATAACGACTGACAAATTTGCGATCTATCATTTTTCTCTGTGATTTTCATTTGATCGCAGGACATACCAGAGGCTATCTTTATTCAACCAGGGATTACCGAGTCTGAGTTGAACAACGAATAATGATCCCATAACTACTATATTCACTAGAAACTACCAGTATTCCTGCTTGTTTCAAAGTTTTTTCTAAAAATTCAAAAATCAACACAATACATGAAAAAACCAAGATATAATTATTGATATCTTGGTTGATAATTTTAGTCAAAAAATGGATGATCGTCATTAATGAGGATTCGTTGAATCCCTTTTGCCTTTCCGCTCTTAGGGTCTACATCTACAAGAACTCCATTTAATTGAGTTCTTCCTTCAACGACCTCAAAGCGTACTGGTAATGCTGTTTTAAATTTATGAATGACAGCTTCTTTTTCCATTCCTAAAATGCCATCATATGGACCTGTCATTCCGACATCTGTGATAAATGCAGTGCCTTGTGGTAAAACACGATTATCGGCTGTTTGTACATGTGTATGTGTCCCAACGACAGCTGTTACCCGTCCATTAAGATACCAGCCCATTGCGATTTTTTCACTAGTGGCTTCCGCATGAAAGTCAACAAAAATAATAGAAGTTCGCTTTTTTGCTTGTTCAATTAATTCGTCAACCTTTTTAAATGGATCGTCAATTGCCGGAAGAAATGTCCGCCCTTGTAAATTAATAATCGCAACTTCTTGTCCATTCGCTTTGCTATACATCAGTCCTTGACCCGGAGTTCCTTCAGGGAAATTTGCTGGTCGTATCATGTTTTTCGCAGTATCAATAAACTCGAAAATATCTTTATTATCCCAAGCATGATTACCAAGTGTAATTGCTTGGGCACCGTTTTCGAGAAATTGGTTATAGATTTTTTTAGTAATCCCTCTACCCGATGCTGCATTTTCTCCATTTACAATTGTAAGTGTAGGATGGAATTTTGCCTTTAGTTTCGGAAGATATTCTCGGATCATATCTCTTCCCGGTGAGCCGACTACATCACCAATAAATAAAATCTTCATGTAAAAGCCCCTTTCTTATCAAGTGAAGCACAAAAAACAAAAAATCTCAATGACAAAGACTAGTTTTTGGGGGATTTGTCATTTGGAATTTTTAAGAAAAAAAAAAGTGGTCTAATAGACCACTTTATTTTGCGTATTCAACCGCTCTTGTTTCACGAATGACGGTTACCTTGATATGACCGGGATAATCCAACTCTTCTTCGATTCGTTTACGGATATCGCGAGCTAGTCGATGGGCATTTAAGTCATCGATCGCATCAGGTTTTACGATAATTCTAACTTCACGTCCAGCTTGTATTGCAAAGGATTTTTCAACACCTTCATAGGATTCTGAAATCTCCTCAAGCTTTTCAAGGCGACGAATATAGTTCTCAAGTGTCTCACTTCTAGCACCAGGTCTTGCCGCAGATAAAGCATCAGCTGCTGCAACTAATACAGCAATGATTGATGTTGGCTCTGTATCACCATGGTGGGAAGCAATACTATTGATTACAATTGGATGCTCTTTATACTTCGTAGCTAATTCTACACCAATCTCAACGTGGCTACCTTCCACTTCATGGTCAATAGCTTTACCGATATCATGTAATAGTCCAGCACGACGAGCAAGTGTTTCATCTTCACCTAACTCAGCAGCCATTAAACCTGATAAGAACGATACTTCCATTGAGTGCTTTAAGACGTTTTGGCCATAGCTTGTACGATACTTCAAGCGACCTAAGATCTTAATTAAATCCGGATGGAGTCCATGAACACCAACCTCAAAGGTTGTTTGTTCACCCACTTCACGAATATATTCATCAACTTCACGTCTTGATTTATCAACCATCTCTTCAATACGTGCTGGGTGAATACGTCCGTCTTGAACAAGTTTTTCAAGTGCGATTCTCGCTGTTTCACGGCGAATTGGATCAAAGCCAGATAAAATAACAGCCTCAGGTGTATCATCAATAATAAGGTCAATACCCGTTAATGTTTCTAGGGTCCGGATATTTCGTCCTTCCCTACCAATAATACGACCTTTCATCTCATCATTAGGCAAGTTAACTACAGATACTGTAGTTTCTGCAACATGATCAGCGGCACATCTTTGAATAGCAAGTGAAAGGATTTCTTTTGCCTTTTTATCAGAATCTTCCTTTGCTCGATTTTCTGCTTCCTTCACCATGATAGCAATATCATGTGAAAGCTCATTTTCAATTCGATCAAGGATGATTGACTTTGCTTCTTCACGTGTTAAGCTAGAAATACGCTCAAGTTCAGCTTGTTGCTTGTGTACCATTTCTTCCACTTTGCTTTCCATCTCTTCAATATGCTGTTGTCTTTGAGCTAGAGAATCCTCTTTCTTTTCCAACATGGATTCACGTTTATCTAATGTTTCATCCTTGCGATCAAGGTTCTCTTCTTTCTGCATTAAACGATTTTCTTGTTTTTGTAGTTCGTTTCTTCGATCTCGGGTTTCTTTTTCCGCCTCTGAACGAAGTTTGTGAATTTCATCTTTTGCCTCTAACAGTGCTTCCTTCTTTAAAGAATCTGCTTCTCTATTTGCATCTTCAATAATTTGTTCGGCAACACCTTTTGCTCCCGCAATTTTAGTTTCGGCAATTGATTTACGAACATAAAAGCCAACAATCGCACCGACGATTAGGCCAACCAAAGCGGAGATGATAATAGTAAAGGGATCCATCTTCTTCACCTCCTCTTGCTATAAACTTTTTCTTGCTAGATCAAAATGTCGGCATGTACATATTTACAATGCACAGCGCAAGGCTTTTTAGGCTAATCAGAGTCTTAGGTTACGATCCGAAAGCAGCTTAGACTACTCCGGGTCTGAATAGCAAAAGCTCAAACCGAGTTTTGCTTCTAACGTTTTAATTCTAACAAAATGTAAAATATACATTTTAATTGTAAATGTGTGAATTTTTATTGTCAAGGGTTGTCAGAAATAGTGTTACATGAAAATGGAAATTTTGTGTTGGTGATTTGTTTTTATTCTGGAACTTAGGAAGAGAAGGAGGGTCTTTTCGTGTTGAATAGAGTAGGTTTATGGGGAATGTAAAGAAGAGACACAATGCTGTGTCTCCGTCTTAATTAGTCTTGTAAATCAAATTCTTCTTGTTCCTCATCAGTAGGGGCAATTATATCACCGTCAAGGCCATAATGATTTCTTATCTGCTGAAGGATTTCATTTCGAACATCAGGGTTTTCTTTTAAGAATTGTTTTGCATTTTCACGACCCTGACCAACTCGTTCTTCCTTATAAGAATACCAAGAACCGCTCTTTTGGACGATATCGAGTTCAGCTCCTATATCGACTATTTCGCCTTCGATTGAAATTCCTTGTCCATACATAATGTCTACTTCTGCTGTTCTAAATGGTGGCGCTACTTTGTTTTTCACGACCTTAACTTTTGTTCTATTACCCACAATTTCATTACCCTGTTTTAATTGTTCAGAGCGACGAACTTCTAGTCTTACAGATGAATAGAATTTAAGCGCACGTCCGCCCGGTGTTGTTTCTGGGTTTCCGAACATAACCCCAATTTTTTCACGGACTTGGTTAATGAATATTGCTATTGTATTTGATTTGTTGATTGCACCTGATAACTTACGTAGTGCTTGTGACATTAAGCGAGCTTGTAGACCCATATGGGAGTCTCCCATCTCACCTTCAATTTCCGCTTTTGGAACAAGTGCTGCAACTGAGTCAACAACTAAGATATCAACAGCACCACTTCGTACTAATGCTTCAGCGATTTCTAATGCTTGTTCACCAGTGTCTGGCTGAGATAATAATAGTTCATCAATGTTTACACCTAATTTTTGTGCATAAACGGGATCAAGCGCATGTTCCGCATCAATAAACGCTGCTTGTCCACCAGTTTTTTGTACTTCAGCAATTGCATGAAGTGCTACAGTTGTTTTACCTGAGCTTTCCGGTCCATATATCTCAATTATCCGCCCTCTTGGGTATCCCCCAACACCTAATGCTACGTCTACTGCTAATGAACCACTAGATATAGTGGAAATTCTGCGATCAGTTTGTTCTCCGAGCTTCATGATTGAACCCTTACCGAACTGTTTCTCTATCTGCTTCAGTGCCATTTCTAAGGCCGCTTGACGATCACTCACTATTTTTCCTCCTTTATTCGTGAAACTATTATTACTATACAATGTTTTGTTCGATTTGCCAAGCAAAAAGTCGAACATTTATTCGGTTATTTTTGTTAATAGTTTTTTCCCATAAATCCAATTATTAATAGTTGAAAATCATATTTTCAAAGTATTAGAGACCATCAATTTTGAATTTTACCCTCCCTAAAAAATTTATTACTGTAATGAAAATAGCGTAAGCAAGTGGAGCTTACGCCATTTAATCTATTTTCCTGCCTAGGTTACAAATAGGTTGACTTATTGGAATATTCTTCTTCCCATACCTTATCTAAAACTTGATTGAATGCCTCGACTGGCTGTGCACCAGAAACAGCATACTTATTATCAAATACAAAGAAAGGAACACCTTGCACACCAACTGAACGCGCTTCGTTGATATCCTGCGTCACCGTATCAGTATTGTCTTTACTTTCCAATATCTTGCGTACTTCTGCACCATCAAGACCTATCTCTTCTGCCAAATGGACGATTGCTTCAGTATCGTTCAGAATCTCACCTTCATTAAAATGAGCTGCGTAGAATCGACTGAAAAATTCATTGCCTTTTCCCTGCACTTTTGCGTATTGAAAAACGCGATGAGCATCATACGTGCTTGTAAGTTTGGCTTTGTCGTAGTTGATTTCAACTCCTGAATTTTTTGCCATATCTGTCACTTGTTGAAGCATTGTCTTTGCCTGTTCAATTGGCACTCCCTTCATGTTAGAAAAGGTTTGTGCATAGCTTTGACCAGGAACATATTTCGCGTCTGGCATAAGTAAGAAGCTTTTATATTCTATTTCAACTTCTTCAGCATGGGGAAATTTCTCTAATGCTTTATTAAGATGTGATTCCCCAATAAAGCAGAAAGGACATACAAAATCTGACCAAATGGTTATTTTCATTTTTTTCCCTCTTCCTCTTGTTGAGTTACCGGACCACATATTCCGGTATTAACATCGCAGACAAATCCTGAGGAATTGTCAAAGTCCAAGCTTTTAAATTTTTTGACGCGATTTAGTTCTTTCAAAGCTCCATTAACATCTTTGCCATCAGCTGAAGGTTCAACAGATTTTTTTTGCTCGTCATTTAACATCAAGTATTCCTCCTTTACGTTTCATATTAATTATTTTAAATGAAATTCCCGTTGATATCTAATAATTGAACTGAGATGCCAACATGTAATTATTCATTGTATACTTTCTGTAACTCCGATAGATCAAGTTTTTTCATTTTAAGAACCGCTTTATTAACACGGTCAAATTGTTCTGGTGTGCTATTACTCATCATCTCATCCATTTCCCTAGGCACAATCTGCCATGATACTCCATACATATCTTTTAGCCAACCACATGCTTCCGCTTCAGGCACAGCGGACAGCTTATCCCAGTAGTATTCAATCCCAGCTTGAGTTTCGCAATATACCATAAATGAAATTGCCTCATTAAAACCGAATTTATGATCTTCGGCACTATCCATTGCTGCAAACCACTGATTCTCTAATCTAAATTTAGCAAACATGATTGTTCCTTCTTTGTTTGGTTCCATCCCACCGGGATAGTAGGCAATATGACCCTGCTTTGAGTTTTTAAATATAGATGAATAAAAATGAATTGCCTCTTCTGCTTTACCGCATTTTTCACCAGTGAACATGAATGAAGGAGTAATCGTAGGTCGTTCTTCACCTTCAGGGTTAGTAAGGATTAACTGCCATGACAAACCATACTTATCTTGAATCCAACCATACCTCTCACTGAAGGGGTACCTATCAAGTGGCATTAAAACTTTACCGTCTTCAGATAATTTGTTCCATANNATCATTTCGCTCGCGTCTTTATCTCGCAAAGGGTCAAAATTTACGAAGAATGAGATCGATGGATTGAATTTGAAATAGGGTCCAGCACTAATGGCCATAAAATTCTGTCCCCATAACTCAAATGAAACTAAACTCGCGTCACCTGATGGTGTATCGTGAAGTGTTGTAACATTTGTAATTTTAGAATCTGGAAAAATAGAAGCATAAAACTCTGCAGCTTCTTTCGCCTCTTTGTCAAACCATAGATGTGGAACAATGTTTTGATTCGTATTTGTCATTGTTTTTTCCCCCTTATGTATTTCTTATTATTTTATCCATTCAAAAATGTTAGCGCTTTTCCTTCATATTCCATAAAAAAAGACGATCCCGTATGATCGCCTTTGTGAGATAAAAAAACTATTTTATTGTTCGTTTAATAATTGTAGTAAATAATAAAAACCATATTTTACGGTTCTATTTCGAATTCCTTGACGTGAACCCGCTAACTGTAACGGAAATATTTTGGTAGGTTGATCCAAATAAGAAATCCCTATATATACCGTTCCTACCGGTTTTCCTTCCGACTCACTTGGTCCCGCTACACCTGTAAAACTTATCCCGATATCAGAATGTAAGAGATTCCTCACATTTTCAGCAAGCTGCTGGGCTGTTTGACTACTAACAGCCCCATCGGTATCAAGAGTTTCTATCTTAACATGTAGCACTTGTTCCTTCACTTCATTTGTGTAACAAACAACTCCGCCCTTAACAACAGCAGATGATCCCGAAATATTAGTCAATTCCTCAGCGAACAAGCCACCTGTTAAACTTTCAGCACTCGCTATCGTTAACTTAGACGCTTTTAACTTATTCAAAAGCTCCGTGACTAGGGAAGTCGAATTATAACCATACAAGAACTTGCCTACCCTCTTTAAGATTTGAGCTTCAGTATCATCTAATAGTTTATACGCAACATCAAGCGAGCTATGCTTTGCTGTTAATCGAAGTGTAACCTCACCATCACTAGCTAATGGTGCAATTGTCGGGTTTGTTTGATTGTCGATTAAATCTTCAATTTCAGTTTCAAGCTGTGATTCCCCAATTCCAAAGAAACGCAAAACTCTTGATTCAATTCGTTCAACAACACCTAGTGATTTTAATAAGAAGGGTGCGCCATATGATAGAAACATCGGATTAAGCTCTTTTGGTGGACCCGGGAAAAGCATGTAGGTAATCTTATCAACCTCTAGTCCCATTCCAGGTGCCATCCCATGATCGTTGGGGAGGATTTCAGACCCTTCAAGGACAAGGGCCTGCTTTTTATTATTCTCTGTCATATGGCGATTGGTTTTCTTAAAGAAATCTTCAATACTACGTAAGGCCGCTTTATCAAATACAAGCTGTTTACCTAAAATCCTTGCAATCGTCTCTTTTGTTAAATCATCCTTTGTTGGACCCAATCCACCCGTAAAAACAATTAAATCCGAACGAGATTGTGAGATTTTAATTACGTCCTCTAAACGGTCAGGATTATCACCAACAACTGTATGGAAGTAAACATTGATTCCAAGCTCAGCAAGCTGTTTTGAAAGGAATTGTGCATTTGTATTCGCAATTTGACCCAAAAGGAGTTCAGAGCCTACAGCAATTATTTCAGCATTCATTTAAGATCCACACCCATCCTATTTGGAGTTTGCAAAAACCCCTTTATTTTTCGCAAAATAATCCCAACCTGAAATAACTGTAAAAATGACAGCAACCCAAAGTGCAATCAAATCAAATGGGATTGATAGAAATTCAAATGGCCAGTTATGTAATAATAATGCTGAAACAGCTACCACCTGAGCCCACATTTTAATTTTACCTAGCATCTTAGCAGCAGAAACCTCGCCACCTTCTGCCAGTAACAGACGTAACCCGGTAACGGCAAATTCCCTGCTTATGATAATAATGACCATCCAAGCAGGTGCAAGACCAAATCCAACTAAACTAACTAATGCAGCTGATACTAATAGCTTGTCTGCAAGAGGGTCTAGAAACTTCCCAAGATTTGTTACTAAATTGTGCTTCCTCGCTAAATGACCATCAATCCAATCTGTACTTGAAGCCACAATAAAAATAATAGCACCGACTAAATGAGAAACGGGAATGGTCATTGAGCCAATCGAAACATCACCCCATCCAAACGGAACAAACATGATAATTAAAAATAATGGAATTAAGCAAATTCTTGCCACTGTAATCTTATTTGGTAAATTCACATTCATACCTCCAAAATATTATCAAATGCGCCTTGGCATATTCGCACCCGATTTTTAGGCACACAGGAAGTGGCGTTTTAGTATTTGATCTTACTGATCGAAAAATTAACGTTGAAAAATCTTGGCCTCCGCCGGAGGATTTGCTTTATTTAACAGTGGTAAAAACCTTACTAAATTTAAATTCAATTTCCATATATCCACTTTTAATGGTGATATTTACTTTAGTTGAATAAAACAACGTAAAGAGGCGATAATGGCATAGTGATACCATCATCGCCTCCTATTGACTAAAGGACTATAGGCAATGTAATTGTTTTAATTGTTAAATGTGATTAATTCCAAGACCAATTGTTTCGTGCTCTAATCCCTTAATTGGTGCACCAATTGTCCCGTAAAAGGCGACTGCAATCCATTCGCCTTCTTCTTCATTTGTGTATGGAGTCCCTCGAACAATAGCAAATCGCAGGCCAACAGTCCGACTTATTTCACCGATTGCGGTTTGCCCTCTCGTCACACCTTCAATTC
Source organism: Bacillus sp. JJ1521 (assembly GCF_036965165.1). Taxonomy (NCBI): domain Bacteria; kingdom Bacillati; phylum Bacillota; class Bacilli; order Caryophanales; family Bacillaceae; genus Bacillus; species Bacillus sp. JJ1521. Next base: position 10,416 of record NZ_JBALOX010000122.1, read on the forward strand.
CTTCGATAATCGCGTGGTATAGAGCATGAGTTTCACGATATTGAGATTCATGAATAAGACCATGACGCTTTGCAGCTGTTTCAACAGCAGCGATTACTTTCTGCATATTCATCGATCCGACTTTTCCTTGACAGTATTTAATTTCTTGTAACGAAGGAGAAAGGGCTTTCATTTCTTCTTCCGTTAAAGTTGCAAGCAGTACAGCAATTTTGCCAATTGCTATTTTTTGACTCATAATTAAGAACCTCTAATTTCTGAATTTTCCTAATAGCTAATAACTTACTATTATTGTAAGCTTGCGCCAATCTTATTGTCAATGGATTTGGAAAATTTTAGTATATTACTATAGTAGTAATCTACCATAATAATGTGTGGATATAACATGAAAAACGCATTCAAGAATGGGTTTACGCGTATTTTTGAAAAACGACACTTCCTTTGATCACATCTTTTTCGTGCTGGTTCACAGCAATTACATCAAAGATTAGCTCGTTTTCGTCTATTCTTTTTAATGATGCTTTAAGAGTAATGACGTCTTCTAAAAACACCATGTTTCGAAATCGGATGGAATATGTTTTGATAAACCCCTCTTCATAAAAAGGTGTAAAAAGCTTTGCAAGGTTACCCATTGTCCACATTCCATGTGCAATTACACCGGGAAGCCCTGCTTTATGAGCCTCGTCATCAATTGTATGGATTGGATTATAATCGCCGGATGCACCCGAATATTTAATTAAGTCCATTCTAGAAACTGGTGAAAGCTGGACACTTTCTAGTGAAGATCCAATTTCGATACTCGCTATTGAACTCATGCCTTCATCCCCTTTCTAACCGCTTCAGTGATGATGACGACAAGCTTAGAAGAAAAAATCAACTCACCATTTATATCTTCCCCATTTTCACAAATAGTTAGAAAACCCATTGTACCTGAAGATCCTTTTTTCTCCGCGTATTTTTCAACCTTGGAATAACAATAAATCTCTTCTCCAACGAATAATGGTCTTTCATATTGGTAAATCTGCTCACCATGGATTAGTCCTTTTTCAGGTAAAACTACGCCTTCAATATTTCCAAATTCTAATACTCTAGGAAATGTCGGTGGTGCAATATTGGTTTTATACCTGGAAGCCTTTCCGTACTCTTCATCTATGAAAATAGGATGGGCATCACCAATTGCTTCTGCAAATTTCTTGACGGCTCCTCTTTCAATGGTATTTTTCACTTTCGTTGATTCTTTACCAATAAAATCTTTATACACCTACATCACCCCTTAATTACTATGTATACCTCTATTGTATTTTGAAATTTCAGTCAACACAAGGAGTAATTATCGAATGTAAAAACCACACGAAATATTCCGTGTGGCTTATCCAATCAATCACTCAAAATCAGTCATATTTGTATCAGGGTTTGAACCAATTCGATCATTTTTGTTAAGTGTACTTATCTTTTCCATTTCTTCTTGTGTAAGTTCAAAATCAAAGACATCAGCATTTTCTTGGATGCGTTGTTCTTTAATTGATTTCGGAATTGTTATAACGCCGTTTTGAAGATCAAGATCCCATCGTAAAATAACTTGTGCAACGGATTTATTGTGTTTTTTGCTAATTTCTGAAAGTGTTGGATCATTTAGTAATTCTCCGCGCTTAAGGGGAGACCAAGCTTCTAATTGAATCCCTTTCTTTTTACAGAATTCATGTAAATCTGTTTGTGTCAGATGTGGATGGTATTCAACCTGATTCAGCATTGGTTTAATTTCAGAATTTTTGATAAGATTTTCTAGATGATGAACATGGAAATTACTTACACCAATTGCACGTACACGGCCGTCATTGTACAGCTTTTCAAGGGCATGCCATGTTTCAATATACTTATCTTTTCCAGGCCAATGAATAAGATATAAGTCTAAGTAGTCAAGTCCTAGTTTTTGCAGACTTGTTTCAAATGCTTGAAGTGTAGATTCATACCCTTGGTCACTGTTCCAGACCTTCGATGTAACAAACAATTCATCTCTATTGATACCAGATTCGCGAATTGCTTGCCCCACACCTTCTTCATTTTTATAGACAGCAGCAGTGTCGATGCTCTTATAGCCATGCTTAATTGCCCATTTGACAGAATCAATGACCTCTTGGCCATCTTGTACCTTAAATACACCTAAGCCAAACCATGGCATCTTTACTCCGTTATGTAATGTCGTTGTATCTTGAAGACTTTTCACCATATGTATCCTCCTCGCAATTGAAAGATTTACCATTAATAGTTTCTCACACGCTTGTCTATTTTTCAAATAAGAAAACATGTGCTTGAGAAAGTACATGTCCAGGTTGATTACACTTCCCAATATTTTTCAAAGTATGTACTTATGAATTCCTTTCGATACAAATAAAAAAGAGAGGTTTATTACCTCTCCAATTACATTGCTTATTTAGATTTAGTCTCAACATCATCATCCTCAAGGATGCCTTTTGTAGCCTTTTTAAATTCTCGAAGTGTTGTTCCTGCTGCTTTTCCGAGCTCAGGAAGCTTTTTAGGTCCGAATACAAGTAATGCAAAAAAGACAATTAATATTATTTCTCCGAAACCAAGGTTTCCCATGATCATTCCACCCTAAAAACGAAATGTATTGCACCCTTATTTTATTCCTCTAATTTCAATTTTACAATAAAATTTTTTATTAGCCTTTACTTAAACCAGCCTTTTTCTTTTGACTGTGTGATTGCTTCAATCCGATTTTTAACTTCAAGCTTATCTAAAATAGTCGAAATATAATTACGGACAGTACCAGCCTTAATTCTAAGCTCATCTGCGATTTCCTTCGTGTTTTTCCCATCAGCGACAAGTTCAAGTACTTCACGTTCACGGTCGGTTAACGGGTTTTCATCCGAGTATAAATCATCCATTAATTCAGGAGCATAGACGCGTTTGCCACTCATTACATTACGAATTGAATCTGCTAATTCATCACTCGGACTATCTTTTAATAGATAGCCCTTCACGCCTGCCTTTAGAGCACGTTGAAAATATCCAGTACGGGCAAAAGTTGTTAAAATGATCACTTTACAATCCGTTTCTTTTAACTCTTCGGCAGCTTCAAGTCCTGTTTTTAATGGCATTTCAATATCCATCATACAAATATCTGGATTAAGCTCCTTGACAAGCGATATCGCTTCTTGCCCATTATTCACCATACCAACTACTTCCATATCGTCCTCTAAATTTAACAGTGATCCTAATGCTCCAAGGACCATTCGTTGGTCCTCCGCAATTACAATTCGAATCATATCAGTCCCTCCACTTCGACCTGCTTACGTACATTCGGTATTATAATAATTAGGGTTGTTCCATCATCCGTTACTATTTCTAGGCTGCCATTAACAAAGTCTAGTCGTTCTCTCATACCTTGTAACCCATGACCGTCTATCACATCTTTGTCTGGAAGTGTGCCAATCCCGTTGTCCTTAATCACTAGTTGAATTTCTTCTTCAAACTGTGAAATTTCAATTACACATTGGGTTGCTTTACTATGCTTCACAACATTATTGACTGCTTCTTTAATTAACATGCTAATGATATTTTCGTAGAATAATGAAAGGTCCTTGAATGATTCATCTTGGATATACTCAAATTCAATTTCAGCTGTACGAAGTATTTCTTTCACGCGGATAATTTCTTCATGAATTCGAATACCGCGCATTTGCGACACCATTTTTCGAACCTCGTTCAATGCTGTTCTTGCAGTTTGCTGGACATCCTTTAATTCGAGGCGCGCTTTTTCCGGATCTTTATGTATGAGCTTTCTTGCTAAATCACTTTTTAACCCAATCATTGAAAGCTTTTGTCCTAATGTATCATGAAGATCCCTTGCAATTCTTTGACGTTCCTCTTGTTTCACAAGTTCTGCAATTCGTTTATTTGCATCCTCAAGTTTTTCCTCAAGTATCTCTTGTTTCTTTTTATTATATATATTGAATGGCAACAATATAACGCTGATCCAAATGATAATGACAAATGGCAAATGGGTTAAAAACACCTCGTCTTTTATCACGAGATTGTAATTAATCGAAAATGTTGTGGCAACTAGATGTATTATGTATAAAGTTAAAAAGGCAACTCGGTTCTTGATGTTTCCATTATAATACGCAATATAAAAAGCAAAATAGATAAATGCAAACAAAATTGACATGGTTAAGGAAATGCCAATTAAAATGGAAGTCCAAAAATAAACTGGCCATCTTCTCGAGATAAACGCAAATCTTAACGTAATGAAAAAAATGACTGTTAAAATAAGACCAGTGATTATTTCAGGGGTCGATGATGATTGAAAGATAAAATAAAATGGCAGGATGCTCATTACAGCCCAAATATAAGGTGAGATACCTGACCATTTTTGAAAAAGCGGAAATTTCTTCATAGGACATACCCTCATTTTATTCATGTTTATTCTGTATCATATCATAATCAAATACGCCTTACATATTTGCGCCCAGATTNNCCACAGGAAGTGGCGTTCTTAGTCTTTGATCTTAAGTTCGAAAATTAACCTTTGAAAATCGCATGTCTCCGCAGGAGGCTATGTCATTATTCAGCTGGGGTCCGACCCCCCGGCTGAATAAAGATATAGGAAAACCCAGCTTATTTTTCTAAGCTGGGAATCTTTTTAACATCTTTTTGATTGTTAACCATTTCTTTAATTTTCCCATAACCTACAAACACTTTCTCTTGTTCATCCCAAAGACGGAATTTTAGTGATTTTAAGCTTGTTTTTAAAGTGATGGTTGGTACATGCTGTAGTGGAGCGGTTTGATTGTGTACCTCTTCAAGCTTATAATTCGGAACTCGCGGGCTTAAGTGATGCACATGATGATAACCGATGTTCCCTGTTAACCACTGTAAAGGCTTTGGAAGCTTGTAAAAGGAACTTCCTTCAACCGCAGCTTTGACATATTCCCAATTTTCATCTTCTTCAAAATAGGAATCTTCAAATGTATGCTGAACATAAAATAACCAAACACCAGCAATCCCAGAAACCATAAAAATCGTTCCCTGTACAATTAAAAACGACTGCCAACCAATTGCCCAACATAAAATGGCGGCAAGGCCAACGATTCCTAGATTTGTGATATATGTGTTGAGACGTTCATTTTTTCTCGCCTTTTTTCGGTTAAAACGATTTTCAATTAAGAATACAAAGATAGGTCCTAAAATAAACATTACAAATGGATTTCGGTAAATTCTGTAGCTAAGACGCTTCCATGTAGATGCTTCCATGTATTCTTCAACGGTCATTACCCAGATATCACCTGTACCGCGTTTATCTAGATTTGAACTTGTTGCATGGTGGACAGAATGGTCATGTCCCCATTTACTATAAGGAAATAATGTTAAAATCCCCAAAAAGGTACCAATGATTTTATTTGCTTTTCGATTTTTAAAAAATGAGTGATGGCAACAGTCATGGAAAATGATAAACATCCGTACGAGAAAGCCTGCTGAAATAACACCAATAACAAATGTCAATATATAGGAAACATTTAATGAATAATAGGCTAGAACCCATAGTCCAAGATAAGGAATTAATGTGTTAAAAAGCTGAAACAGACTAGCTTTAAAGTTTGATTTTTCAAATGGTGCAACTTGTTTTCGTAAGCTTCGTTGATCTAATTTGTTCATTTAATCGATTCCTTTCTTAATTCTAATTTCATATTTTAATCAGATTTTCAAATTTAATGAGGAAATATGTGCTGACAAATGCCAACAGTTGTCTACGTTTTCAATGTTATAGGAGAAAAAAGATTTACACTAGACATAGGTGTCATGTAATTTATATGATAAATGTCATAAGTCGCATTGAAAATTTGGAATACACAAAAAATTAACATTCTATATAGGCTAAAACGCAGATTTTATGCTATACTTAAAAAACAGAATATTTCAACTAGCATTTAACAAAAAATCTTTTTCAAGAAGGAGGAAACCTATGTACAAATTAAAGGACAAAGAGAGGATTTTCATTTATACAGGTCCAGATGGTTCTGGAAGGAAGACATTAGGCAAGATGGTTGCAACAGCATTTGATATGCAAACTGTTCCCTCATTCACAACTCGAAGCCCCCGCCCTTTTGAAAACAACGGAGAAGATTACCACTTTGTAAGTAAAGAAACCTTTCACCAAATGATGCAGCAAAATGAATTTCTAGAAAGTGTCGAGATTGATGGACATTTTTATGGAATACGTGAAATTGACATTGCAAATATCTTCAAGAAACATAAGGTGGTTTACTTAACACTTAACCCAGAAGGTGCAGATCTTTTGAGGAAAATGTATGGAGAAAAAGCGATCCGTATCTTTGTATATGCTGATCGGGATACTGTACATGAACGTCAGAAGGAACGTGGGGATAGTACTGAGGACATTGAACGTCATATGAACCATTATGATGAAACAATAGCCTATAAGACTTCCTGCGAGCATGTCTTTGAAAACTATGACTTGCCTCAAGTCTCATATCAAATAAGTGAAATGATTGAAACCTATTTAGATCGACAGTTAATTACAGATGATTACTAAAACATAAACAGCCCTGAAAGGAACTTTCCTCTCAGGGCTTAAAATTTATTAAAGGCTGTTAAATGCGTCAGTTAGTACTGGCACAACTTGTTTCTTACGGGAAACAACGCCTTTTAATTCTGCTGTTTTGTTATCTAGTGTAACATTAAACGCTTTTTCTACTGCAGCCGTTTTTGCACCAACAGCAAGTCCTACAGAGTCATTGTTTAAAATATCTGTAATGACAAGTAAGAATAAATCAAGTCCGTTGCCATTGATTTGTTGATTCATTACTTCTTCAAGCTCACTTTGTCTTACTAATACGTCTTGTGGGTCAACAACGTTTACTTGAGCAATTTGAACTTTATTGCCATTCATTGAGAATTCTTTGGAATCTAATGAAACCAATTGCTCGGCTGTTTTATCACTTACATTTGCACCTGCTTTTAACATTTCAAGACCATAGCTCTCAGCATCAACACCGGCTATTTCTGCTAATTCACGAGCAGCTTGAACATCTTCATCCGTGCAAGTAGGTGATTTGAATAAGAGTGAGTCGGAGATAATAGCTGAAAGCATTAATCCAGCAGTTTCCTTTGTGATTTCAACATTGTTTTCTTTGTATAGCTTTTTAAGAATAGTTGCAGTACAACCAACAGGTTCTACACGGAAATACAAGGGATCACTTGTTTCGAAATTAGCAACACGGTGATGGTCGATTACTTCTTTGATTTTTACATTTTCAAGTCCGTCTGCACTTTGTTGACGTTCGTTGTGGTCAACTAAAATAACGGATTGAACTTCATTGGCTACATTCTCCACTAGACGTGGTGCTTCTGTTTTAAAATAATTCAATGCATATTCGGTTTCACTATTTACTTCACCTAAGCGTACAGCCTCCGCGTCTTCGCCTAGCTTCTTTTTTAGCTCTGCATATGCAATTGCTGAACAAATTGTATCAGTATCCGGGTTCTTATGACCAAAAACAAGAATTTTTTCCATTTTTCATGACTCCTTATTGCTTAATATGTATGATGTACTCTCTCATTTTACACAAACATTCGTTTTGGTTAAACAATTTTGGCCATTTTTATTCAATTTCTTCGTCTATATGCATTTTACAAAATTCATTAACCGCGATTTCTTCATCCTCTTCAAGCTCGAAATCAAGCACTTTCTCTGTGCCTTTTTCAAAAATATAATATTGGGCAATTCGCTCACCCTTACTATCAACTGCATAGATTACTTTTAGCTCGATTCCATTTTCAGAATATAATTCATCGTCCTCTGGAACCTCGATTTCCAAAAAGAATTCATAGCGGTCACCCTCTAATATTCCTGTTGGGTCCTTTAATTTTTCAACCGAATATCCGGTAATATTCATTACTACATTCCCACCCTTCAAATACGAAACTCCGTAACTATTATACACATTCTTTCCATAAGAGTGAAAAAATTTCATGTTTCTGTCCAAAATAAAGATTTGGACTCATTTTAACACATAGGACTTCCTATGGATAAATAGAATAATAATAGCCCAAAAAGAAATGCGAAAGGCGCCCATATAGATGAACATCAACTAAATACCGCTACGTCCTGTGGGAATGTCGATGTCAGCACTTCC
>NZ_JBALOX010000122.1:18634-21952 GCF_036965165.1 Bacillus sp. JJ1521
TGACCTCGAGCCGATGGCGCCTGGAGCTGGACAATATAAAAGGAGTTGTCGTCGAATGGTAGTAATGAATAAAATTGCTTTATTTTTTGTCATACTTTACTCTGGTATTATCTTAATGAATACGTATTTAGGGGAAACAGAGCGAGTTCAATCGAATGTTGTTATCTTCGTGTTAAATGGGTTTGCCTATATCGTGTCTGCAATGGAAATAGAAAGAGATAAACAACACCTTATCGATAATCAATCAACCGCATAAAAAAACGACCGCTTCGTGATAAAGCGGCCGTTTTTTCATTTAAGACAGTAATGAACGGTCATTTGTCATTTTTGCTCCCCTGATTCGTTGGAACTCATTTAGCAATTGATCAACAGTCAAATTAGCTTTTTCCTGTTCATCAACTTCTAAAATAATTTGTCCCTTATCCATCATGATAAGTCTGTTGCCTAAATCAATTGCTTGTTGCATATTGTGAGTGACCATTAATGTGGTAAGATTGTATTTTTTTACGATTTCTTTCGTTAAATTCGTAATTAGTTCAGCACGGGCTGGGTCAAGAGCTGCTGTATGTTCATCAAGTAACAAAATTGATGGCTCTGTGAAGGTTGCCATTAAAAGTGATAATGCTTGACGTTCTCCCCCAGATAGCAAGCCTACTTTAGCAGATAGACGATTCTCCAAACCGAGGTTAAGGGATTCTAAAACTTCTTTAAAGTAATCCTTGCGTTTTTTAGTTACCCCTTTACTTAAGGTGCGTGTTCTATTACGTGAATAGGCTATTGCTAAATTTTCTTCAATAGTCATATTTGGGGCCGTACCTGCCATTGGATCTTGGAATACACGTCCAATTAGCTTTGCTCGTTTATGCTCTGGTAAGAATGTAACATCCTTACTTGCGATTTCCACTTTACCAGCATCAGGAATTAGCACACCGGAAATCACATTCATTAACGTTGATTTCCCAGCACCATTACTTCCGATGACAGTAACAAAATCGCCCTCGTTTAACTGCAAATTCGTCCAATCAAGGGCAATCTTTTCATCTGGAGTACCTTCATTAAAGATTTTATGAATTTGATTTAAGTGTAGCACTCGCCTCACCCTTTCTTTCCGAAGGTGCAGTGTTCATTTGGACAAGTTGTTGTTGTCGTTTTGTTCTTCTGCTTTTCTCTTTTGTTCCTTCAAGAATTTTAGGAAGGACTAGCGCTATAATTACGATGATGGCAGTAATTAATTTCATATCTCCTGGTTGCAGGAATTCTACACGTAATGCAAGTGAAACAACGATACGATATATGATCGCCCCACCTATAACGGCAAGTGTTGCTCGTGCAATTGATTTGATTCCAAATAGGGCTTCACCGATAATAACCGATGCTAAGCCAATTACAATCATCCCAATCCCCATTCCAACATCGGCAAATCCACCTTGTTGTGCAATGAGGGATCCTGAAAATGCTACAAGAGCATTGGAAAGACCTAAACCAAGGATTGTCATTAGGTACGTGATAGCGGAAAAGCTGGAAATCATTTTTTTGTTATCACCAGTTGCCCGTACTGCAAGACCAATTTCTGTACGTAGGAAAAGATCGATTAAGAATTTAATTGCCAATGTAACAACAATCATGAAAAGCAAGATGCCCCATGTTTTAGGAAAGCTATTACCTAAACCGATTGCTGATAAAATAGAATTAAAAAACGAGTCTAATCCTGATGAAGAAGATACGTTAGATACGCTTGTAAATGTTGTATCAATATTTAATAAAGAAACATTTGATTTACCCATAATTCGTAGATTGATTGAATATAGGGCTATCATCATCAAAATACCAGATAGTAATGCATTAATTTTTCCAACCGTGTGTAGTAATCCTGTGATACTACCTGCAATAAATCCAGCAACAAGTGCTAGAAGTGTTGAGATAAAAGGATTTACGCCATTTGTGATTAAAATGGCGGAAACAGCAGCTCCTGTAACGAAGCTGCCGTCAACCGTCAAGTCTGGAAAATCTAGTATACGGAAGGACAGGTATACACCAATTGCCATGATTGCATAGATGATTCCTGATTCAAATGCTCCAAATAATGCTGTAAACATGTTGAATCATCCTTTCTTTTATTCGCCTTCGTAGATCTCAGCAATCTCTTTCCATTCAGGTTTAATTTCGATTCCTTGCTCTTCCGCTGCTTTTTTGTTAATGAAAAGCTGTAGGCTGTTTGGAAGTTCAACTGAAATTTCAGATGCCTTCTTCTCACCTTTTAGAATCTTAGCAGCCATTAGTCCGGATTGGTATCCTATATCAAAATATTCAAAACCACTTGCTGCAAATCCTCCAGCTTTCATTGAGTCTAGCTCACCAACGAATAGTGGGATATCCTTTTCATTTGCTACCGCAATAATGGTATCTAATGCTTGAACTGCAGTGTTGTCAGTTGGAATATAGATTGCATCTACACGACCAACTAAGCTTTCTGCTGCCTGCTTTACTTCTGCAGTTGTAGAAACTGAAACTTCAACTAATTCTGCACCATCTTGTTCAGCAAATTCTTTTACTTGCTCAACCTGAACAACTGAATTTTGTTCACCAGAGTTGTAGATTACACCAATCTTCTTTGCTCCCAATTCTTGTGTGATAAAGTTGATTGTTGTTTTTGTTGCATCTGGATGATTATCAGTTGTACCCGTAATATTTGCACCTGGCTTATCAAATGCTTCTACTAAACCAGCACCAACCGGATCAGTTACAGATGTGAAAATGATTGGAATCTCACTTGTAGCATTGAGTGCAGCCATAGCACTTGGTGTTGCGTTTGCAAAAATTAAATCTACTTTGTCACCAACAAGGTTTTGTGCAATTGTTGCGGTATTACTTTGTTCACCTTGTGCATTTTGGAAATCAATTTTTAAATTTTCGCCTTCCTTAAATCCTTCATCTTCTAATGCCTTTTTGAAACCCTCAGTCGCAGCATCTAATGAAGTATGTGGTGCATATTGTGTAATTCCAACTACCACCTGTTCTTTTTCTTTGCTGCCTCCTGCATCATTTGAACCCGAAGTTTCATTTGAAGTTCCACAGCCTGCTAAAGCAAGGAAGCCGGCTAATAACACTCCTACCATTTTTTTTGAGCCCTTCATTGATATCCCCCTACTCTTTCTGTATTATATTCTAGTGATTAATTGTTTTACTAGAATAGTATTTTACGCACATTTACTTCATTGCAAAAAAGCATAAAAGCGTTAATGTGAGTTATTTGTTATTCGTAATATTATCATTCACGTCGCTTGCCGTCAATAATTTTCTGAACATTTTACACTTTCA
>NZ_JBALOX010000122.1:22042-24832 GCF_036965165.1 Bacillus sp. JJ1521
GATTGAAGCAATCTGAACAATGGTCTTCGAAATTAAGCTTTATTTTAGCGGCAGCAGGATCTGCTATCGGATTGGGGGCAATATGGAAATTCCCCTATGTGGCAGGTACTAGTGGTGGTGGCATTTTTTTCGTTATTTTTCTTCTTTTCACACTGTTAATCGGTTTACCACTTTTATTAGCTGAATTTGTAATAGGGAGATCGACACAAAAAAGTGCAATTGAATCTTTCATAGAATTAGCTCCAAACACGAATTGGCACATCATTGGTCGTTTAGGTTTTTTTACAAATGCAATATTACTTTCTTTTTATAGTGTGGTTGGCGGCTGGATCTTAATTTATTTGGTGAGCGGAAGCATTGGTAGATTGAATGGATTGACTGAAACAGAGTACGGGGTGTTTTTTGGAGAAACAATTGCAAATCCAATGCTAGTTGTTTTAGCACAACTCGTATTTATCTTAATCACCATTCTTGTCGTGGCGAAAGGAGTCCAAGCAGGAATAGAGAAAGCAAATAAATGGATGATGCCAGCACTTTTCATCCTTTTTATTGTCATTATCATACGCTCAATTACACTTGAAAACTCTCTTGAGGGAATCTTGTTTATTTTAAAGCCATCCCTTTCATCGCTAACTTCTGACACCATTCTTTTTGCCTTGGGGCAATCCTTTTTCGCACTAAGTGTTGGGGCTTGTACAATGTTAACCTATAGCTCATATCTCTCGAAAAAGGAAAACTTAGTACAGTCCGCGTATTCGATTGTTTTATTAAATATTCTTGTTACACTTTTGGCTGGTTTGGCCATTTTTCCTGCTGTGTTTGCATTTGGCTTAGAGCCCGACGCGGGACCTGTTCTCTTATTTAATGTATTACCGACCGTATTTAGCAATATGCCATTTGGAATGGTCTTTTTAGTCGCTTTTCTTCTCTTGTTTTTATTTGCTACTCTCACTTCGGCATTTTCGATGCTTGAATTAAATGTAGCCATCTTAACTAAGGGTGAAGAACAAAAGCGTAAGTTTTACACCTGGATAGCAGGTCTTGTTATTTTTATTGTAGGGGTGCCGTCAGCGCTTTCTTTCGGAGTATTAAGTGAAGTTCATTTATTTGGAAAATCCATTTTTGATCTAGCAGATTTTCTTGTGAGCAACATTCTCTTACCGATTGGAGCTTTCTTTATTTCCCTTTTTGTATCAGTTAAATTTCCACGTACCACTCTTTTTAAAGAGATGCAAATGGGAAGTAGTATACCCATTTCTTTATTAAAGGCCTGGTTCTTTTTAATACGGTATGTAGTACCAGTTGTTATTATCATCGTCTTTTTGGATAGTTTAGGTATTATTTAAAAAAAAGGGTGTTCCAGTATTTCTTGGAACACCCTTTTTTAGTGTCAATCTTTTTCATCTTCGTTATCTAATGGAGATGTATTCTTAATCACCTTTATTCTCATAATTCGTTTTTCATCCATTTCTAACACTTTGAATGTGTGATTTTCGTGGTCAATTTCTGGATGCACATCTCCTGAGGGAATATACCCTAATTGACCAATCACAAAGCCGCTTAAAGTGTCGTATTCATCTGTTGGAAAGTCAATTTTTAAAAGATCTTCAACTTCATATAAATTGATCGTTCCGGCCATCGAGTATGTATTTTCATCAATTTCAATAAAATCCTCGTCCTCAATTGTGTATTCATCGTATTCGTCAAATATATTCCCAACGATTTCTTCGATTAAGTCCTCAATTGTGACAATCCCGTCTGTCCCACCATATTCATCGATAACTATGGCCATATGAATATTGTTTTTTTGTAGTTCCTTAAATAATTCATTGGTATGCTTTGATTCTAAAACAAAATAAGGATCCCTAAGTAGGTCTTTTAAATCAAAAGTAGTTTCATTACAATCATCAACGAATTTAATCAATTCTTTTGAATGTAAGATTCCAACAATTTGGTCAATGCTTTCATCATAAACCGGAAAGCGTGTGTATTTTTCGACTGTCACAAGATGAACGATTTCTTTTAATGTGTAGTCAAGTGGGATTGCAATAATATTCGTCCGATGTGTCATAATGTCTGATACGGTTTTATTATCAAATTCAAAAATATTATTAATCATGATTTTTTCTGATTCTTGTATTGTGCCTCTTTCTTTACCTACATCTACCATCATCCGAATTTCTTCTTCTGTTACGTTTTCATCTTCAGCATTAGGATCGACTCCAAATAAGCGTACAATTCCATTCGTTGATAACGTAAGTAGCTTTACAAAAGGTGATGTTACCTTCGAAAGTATCGTTAAAGGCCTAGCAGCAGTTAATGAGATTGCTTCTGCTTTTTGTAATGCAAGTCTTTTCGGTACAAGTTCTCCTATTACTAATGTAAAGTAGGATAAAATGAGTGTTATCACAATTACAGAAATAGAGTCCAGAAGTGCTGGTGCAATAGGAACTCCAATCTCGGTTAACCAAGCTGTTAAATAAGTTGCAAAGCTTCCGGCTGCAAATGCACTTGCTAAAAATCCTGCTAATGTGATTCCAATTTGAATTGTAGCTAAAAAACCACTCGGGTTTGAAAGAAGTCTATGTACCAAAATTGCTTTTTTGTCCCCACTGTCAGCCATCATTTTTACTTTGTTATCATTTAATGAAACCAAGGCCATTTCAGAAGCCGCAAAAAATGAATTCAGTAATATCAAAACGACAAGGATTAAAATTTCAACAACCATTTTGAATACCTCCAATGATTAAAAAGAACAAATACTATTTTATCAAATGCACCTTAGCGTAT
>NZ_JBALOX010000122.1:25026-30420 GCF_036965165.1 Bacillus sp. JJ1521
AAATAATATTTTGGAGGAGATTTATAATGGCAAACACAAAATGGGCAGTAGATGCATCACACAGTAGTATTGATTTTTCAGTAAAACACATGATGATTGCAAAGGTAAAAGGTTCTTTCGAAAACTTTGATGCTACAATTGAGGCAGACCCTGCTGACTTAACAACAGCAAATATTGAATTTAAAGTAGACCTTACAAGTATCAACACAAAAAATGAAGATCGCGATAACCACCTTCGATCTGCTGATTTCTTTGATGTTGAAAACCATCCATCCATGACGTTCAAATCAACTTCTATTGTAAAAACAGATGATGGTGAGTATGATCTAACAGGTGATTTAACAATTCGAGGAACAACAAAACCTGAAACTTTCAAGATTGTGTTCGAGGGTGCAGGTAAAGATCCTTGGGGTAATGAAAAAGCTGGTTTTAGTGCAACAGGTAGCCTAAACCGCAGTGATTATGGATTAGTATGGAACGCAGCACTTGAAACTGGTGGCGTTCTAGTTGGAGACCAAGTCAAAATTTCAATCGAAATCGAAGCAGGAAAAGCTGAATAAGACATACGAAAAGCAGGCACATTGCCTGCTTTTTAATATTCGTATAGTAATGTAACAATTTTATCCTCGATTGGTTTACCATGGGCATCGTTCATTAAATTATTTAATAAGATTGAAAAAATAAGGTCTTCTCCACTTCTTGTATTAATATAGCCTGATAATGAACTCACCGATGTTATTGTTCCTGTTTTTGCTTTTATCTTCCCCGTCATATCTGGATGTTTCATGCGATAACGTAAAGAGCCCCCAACAAGACGTTCACTGTTTCCTGCTACCGGTAAAGAGCCTAAAAAGTGCGGAAACCAAGTTTGGGTTTGTGCAGAGTAGAGAAGCTTTGAGATATCGTTAGCAGATATCAAATTCACGTGTGAAATTCCTGAACCATCTCTGATAACCATACTACTAGGGTCTACACCGATTTTTCGAAGCTCTTCCTTAACGACATTAATCCCTTTTTCCCAACTACCTTCTTTATACCGGACCCGTCCCATCTCTTTTACCAATGTTTCCGCATGGCCATTGTTGCTTAGCTTCATAAAAGGAACAAGTAGTTCTTTAAGTGGAATCGATAAATCTGTCGCAAGCAGTGCTGCGTTATCAGGTGTTTTAGCACTCCCATCCGTTCCAATCACATGTATTCCTTGTTTAGCTAATGATTGTTTGAATATATCTAACGCATAGCCTGTAGGCTCCCATACAGTCATCCAATCTTGAATAGGTATTGCGTTAACCGGGATTGTTCCTTCAATCGTAATGACATTCTCTCCATGCTCTCGAATGATATCAATGTCTTTCTTTTCTTCTTTCTTTCCTGTTTTTGTATTATTGATGATTTTCACATAATTGTTCGATGGTTCTACTGAAATTTCAGCTTTCTCCCCCGCTTTCTTTCCAGGTGACACCTTCACAATTAAAGTGCCGGAATCATAATCCTGATTCGGGGATGCAGTTAAGCCTGATACAGCCGAACCGTAATAATAGGTTTCATCACTCCATGTTAAATCAATTGAATATCGCATATCATCATACCAGGTATCATCTGCAATCACATTTCCAAATATCACATCAATTCCGGAATTCTTAATTTTTTTCGCAAGTGCATCTAAATCTTCCTGGAGCAAGGTAGGATCTCCTTTTCCTCGAAGATAAAGATTTCCTGTTAGTTTGTTTCCTTCGAGTTTTCCATCAGTGAGGATTTCGGTTGAAAACTGATAATTTTCACCAAGGGCTGATAAAGCTGTTGCGGCCGTTACAAGCTTTAAATTTGATGCAGGTCGAAGTCTTATATCACCTGCATGTTGATACAAGATTTCTCCGCTTTTGGCTGACCTAATACTGATTCCGGCAATCGCACCCTTTAGGTTTGGTTCATTCATAACAAGCTGATTTAACCCCACGAACACCTCATTTTGGCTCGCATTTGCACTTGCTTCTTCTTGTTTTGGGTGAATAGATGGCATGATTGAAATAACAAGTAATAGAATTGCAATTAGCCAGTGTTTTCGAGATCTAATAACTGTTCTCCCCCTCTTCTAGTACTTTTGTACAAGTATGGAACTATTACCATATTTTATACAAAACTAGCATTAATATGAAGAGCGAATAGAATTTTAAGAAATATAAAAAGCATCCCAAAAGAGATGCTTTTTCGACTTAAAAAAACACAAAATATATGACAACTGCTAGTACAATGCGGTAAATCGCAAATGGCAATAGTTTGATTTTATCGATTAAGCGTAAGAAGAATCGAATCGAGATTAATGCGAATACGAATGCACTGATGAATCCTGCAATAAATATTGGGAATGCATCCATTGTAAAATACTCCAAGTTTTTAAGTAGAGAGATTCCACTTGCTCCTGCCATAATTGGTACAGCCATGATAAACGTAAAGTCTGCTGCTGCTCTATGGCTTAATCCAACTAGTACACCACCTGAAATTGTGGCACCTGAACGTGAAAATCCAGGCCATAGTGATAAACATTGAATCAGTCCAACTGTCAAAGCTTGTTTGTACGTAATTTCGTCCACAGTTTGTGTATTTGGATGGCTTGCACTATAGCGGTCAGCCACAATCATGAGGATTGCTCCAACTACTAGTCCAATTAACACGGTTTCTGTTCGGAATAAATAATCATCAATTGCGTCCTTAAGCAAAACGCCAAGAACACCTGCTGGAAGTAAACCTACGATAATATGAGTTAAACGTAAATGTTTTGCCCCTACCGGAACTATTTTATTTTTTCGGTTAAGTCCTAACAAATCAAAAAATCGATCCTTAAAAACAACGACAACGGCTAAAATAGAGCCAAGTTGAATGACAACTTTAAATGTATTTGCTGGGTATTTTCCAAGAAAGTCCTGCGTTTTTAGCCACATGTCATCAACGATTATCATATGACCTGTTGAAGAAACTGGTGCAAATTCTGTAAGCCCCTCTACCATTCCTAAAATAATGGCTTTAATAATTTCAATAATTTCCATCAGATTTAATATACTCCTTCTTTAATTAACTTGTTTTTGATTTTCTTTTGGTGAAAAATATGACAAGAAATCCAATTCCCGCTAATGCGATTAATGCATAAGTAATATTAGAGTAAATGTCCATGTAGTGGACAATGACATCCCATGATTCACCAAAGGCAGCTCCTAGCAACACAAGAATCACATTCCAAATTAATGTTCCAAGTGTTGTAAATACAATGAACATCCAAAAATTCATATTGGACATACCGGCTGGAATGGAAATTAAGCTTCTAATTAACGGAACCATTCTGCAAAAAAATACAGTCCAATATCCATACTTATCAAACCAAGCATCTGCTTTATGAATATCCTCTTTTGTTACCCGTAAAAACCGGCCAAAGCGGTCAACAATTTTCTCTAAACGTTCGACATCAAGTATACGGCCAACTCCGTAAAGAATCATCGCCCCTACAACTGAACCTATTGTTGCGGCGATGATGACGCCTGTCACGGTTAAAGACGTTTTTGTCGTCATAAATCCACCTGCAGTTAAAATGACCTCAGATGGTATAGGCGGGAAGATATTTTCTAGTGCAATTAATAGAAAAATTCCAATATACCCGAATTGGTCCATAAAGTCAGTAATCCAATTTTCCATTTGTACCTCCAAATAAGATGCTATTACCACTAAATCAATAAGCATTCTTATTGTAATCTATGTTTGTCCTTCTTTAAAGTATTCCTTGAAAATTTTACTATCCATGTAATTCAATTACGACCGGGCAATGATCGCTCCCCATTACGTGAGAATGGATTTGAGAATCCTTTAAACGGTCCTTAAATGGTTCGGAAACAATAAAATAGTCAATTCTCCATCCAATGTTCTTTTCGCGAACATTTCGCATGTAACTCCACCAGGTATATTTATCAGTCATGTCTGGATAAAAATGTCTGAAAGAATCAACGAAACCAGATTTGAGCAAGTCGGTCATCTTGCCACGCTCTTCATCGGTGAAGCCAGAATTTCCTCGATTCGATTTAGCATTTTTTAAATCAATGTCCGCATGGGCGACATTCAAATCACCACAAAGAATAATTGGCTTTTTCTCATTTAATTGAATCAGATAATCGCGCATACGATCTTCCCAGTCAAGACGGAAGTTGAGACGTGCAAGATCTCTTTGTGAATTTGGTGTGTACACATTGATTAAATAAAAATCATCAAATTCTAATGTTAGAATTCGACCTTCAGCCTCTTCATTCTCATCACCAACACCATACGAAACTGAAAGTGGCTTCTCTTTTGTAAAAACAGCAGTTCCAGAATACCCTTTCTTAAGTGCATAATTCCAATATTGATGATAGCCTTCAAGTTCCAAATCAATTTGACCTTCCTGGAGCTTTGTCTCTTGCACACAAAAAATATCAGCTCCCATTTCATGAAAATAATCCAAAAATCCTTTTTTAACACAAGCCCGTAATCCATTTACATTCCATGATACAAGTTTCATAATCTTATAGCTTCCTCTCTATTTTACTCTTCATATATCATTTTTCTAGTCATCCCGCCGTCTACAGCAAGATTTATTCCCGTAACAAAATTGTTCTTCGAATCAGTTAAATAGAGACAAGCATTTGCAATATCTTCTGGTTTTCCGACACGCTTTGAAAAATGCTGTTCGTGATCAATTTCACGAAGCTTCTCATAGTTACCAGTTTCAATCCAACCTGGTGAGATCGCATTTACTGTAATCTGATATTCCGAAAATGATGCAGCAAGTGCATGAGTAATGGCAACAATTCCGCCCTTTGTTGCTGCATATCCTTCTGAATAAGGCTCAGACATGATCGCTCTGGTTGATGCAATATTGACGATTGAACCACCTGATTCTTTCATATATTTTGCCGCTTCTCTCGAACATAAAAAAACACTTCGCAAATTGGTATTGATCACATCATCCCATTCTACAACTGTGACATCGAATGGTGATTTGAAAAGATTTTTCCCAGCGTTGTTTATTAAAATATCAATTTTACCATATGTTTGATAGGTTTGGTTCATCAATTGTTGGATATCTTGTTCATTTCTTACATCTGTTTTAATAAAAATAGCTACCGCACCTTGTTCTTTAAGCTTGCCTGCAAGTTCAATTCCAGATTCAACATCCATATCTGCTAGAACAACCTTTGCTCCACTTTTCGCAAAAGCTTTTGCAATCCCTTTACCAATTCCGTTTGCTGCTCCCGTTACAATTACAACTCGACTCATTTTCTTCACCAACCTATTTTATTAGAATCAAATACGCCTTGGCGTATTTGTGCTGATTTTTAGGTCCACAGGAAGTGGGTTAAAAAGACGTTGCCACAG
>NZ_JBALOX010000122.1:30425-30907 GCF_036965165.1 Bacillus sp. JJ1521
TGGCATCCGCCTGAGGCTTAAACTTTATACAGCAGAAGTAGGGCTTCTGCTGTATAAAATTTAAATTCTTCTTTTCCCATTATAATCCACGAAGCCATTCTGGCAAAATAAAACAGAGATTCGGTGATTGCAAGAATGATAAAATGGCTTATGGGAGTGAGAACAAATATGCGAAAAAAAGTTATCGTCATTTTATTTATATTATGTAGTCTTCCGATTTTATTAAGCTTAGACACAATTACGTATAACTCTACCTATTATGCTAAATATGAATCTCCTGAAGGCATTCTTTTCCTGAGCTACACAGAAAACTGGGATGAACCTCAATTAAAGGATTTATATCAGGAATTAATAAAAAATAAACATGGTGAGGAATTAAACCTTTTACAGGAAATACGTGTAATGGGCGGGTCATCACCTTCAAATAGTATGATTACTGGAATCTATCATCCTTTTATTAGCAGCATCACCCTCTATAAAGG
>NZ_JBALOX010000122.1:30917-31345 GCF_036965165.1 Bacillus sp. JJ1521
TGAATATGGGCATCATTTTGCTTATTATTATTTTCCTTCACACCATTTTCAATTTTCAAAATGGGCGAAACTTAGGGGATTAGAACAAATGCCGATTCACTGGAATGCATTTTTAAATTATTCTATCTCCGAACATGAGTGGCATCCGCAGGAAATTTTTGCTGATGATTATGTACTATTATACGGGGCAACCGATGAGACGGATCGTGAGGATGTTTATACGAATGAAGGTTTTTATATGCGGACACAGCATGAAAATCAGAAGCTTGATAATGTACTTGACAATAAAGAACTACACCATTTTTTAGAGCAAGAAACAGGTGTTAAAATTGATGCGAACAGGAAATTGAAAACACCTGAGATAAGCGACATTACTGGGGAAAGTTTGACGTTTTCCGTAGAGAAAAAGACGGATGTAGCCTACCGGT
>NZ_JBALOX010000123.1:0-9656 GCF_036965165.1 Bacillus sp. JJ1521
CTTTTGTTGCAATGGACTGGATATTGAACCTGTCTCTGTTCCAAATGTGTAACTTTTTGGGGTTTGATTCGTAGGTTATAGGGTAGGATTTTTATGAAGGAGTTAATACATATGAAAAATGAAGATAGTGGGTTGAAGCCTTTTTTTAGACTGATTTTGTCGACGAATATCCCAAAGACCGCTTTAGCCATTGGGTTAATCGGGAGTATTATTACAACGTTTGTGGGTCTTTCAATTCCGTTGTTAACACGGGAGCTTGTGGATGGGTTTTCTGGGGTTTCCATTAATGCCACTCTCATTGCGATTATCGCGGCAGTGTTTATTTTACAGGCAGTCATTGACGGTGTATCAACTTATATGCTTGCAGCGGTTGGCCAAAGGATTGTTGCCAGGTTGCGCGAAAAAATGTGGGAGAAGCTTATTCGTTTGCCGGTCAACTACTTTGATAAGCAACAAAGCGGGGAGTCCGTGAGCCGAGTAGTCAATGATACAGGGATTGTAAAGGATTTAATTTCACAGCATTTCCCACAATTTATCACAGGAGTTATTTCGATCATCGGGGCTATTATTATCCTTCTTATTATGGACTGGAAAATGACACTTCTTATGTTGATTTCTGTTCCACTTACAATGGTCATTATGATGCCACTTGGTAAAAGGATGGCGAAAATATCACGCGGGTTGCAGGATGAAACAGCGACGTTTTCGGGGAAAATTCAACAAACCATCAGTGAAATTCGTTTAATGAAGTCATCAACCGCTGAAGGATTTGAAGAAGAAAAAGGGATAATTGGTGTACGAAATTTACTTACATATGGATTAAAAGAAGCGAGGATTTTTGCACTAATCGGGCCAATCATGTACACCATCGTCATGATTGTTATTGTCATCATCATCGGGTATGGGGGAATTCGTGTTGCAAATGGCACGATGACAACAGGTTCTCTCGTTGCCTTCTTGCTGTACCTATTCCAAATCATTTTTCCAATTACATCATTTGCGATGTTTTTCACCCAACTTCAAAAGGCGAAAGGAGCCACGGAGCGAATTATCGATATTATCGAGCTTCCATTAGAAGAAGGTCAAGATGGAATAGAAACCGATATTTCAAACTTACCAATTAAAGTAGAAAATGTTTCATTCGCTTATAGTGAAGAAGAACCGGTCATCCAAGACGTCTCATTTGAAGCGAAGCCTGGTCAAATGATTGCATTTGCAGGACCAAGTGGTGGCGGTAAAACGACAATGTTTGGCTTGATGGAGCGTTACTATGAGCCTACAATGGGTCAGATATGTATCGGGGACACACCAATCCATGAGCTATCGTTGGAATCATGGCGAAGTCAAATCGGTTATGTTTCACAAGAAAGTGCAATGATGGCTGGTACCATACGGGAAAATTTATGCTATGGATTAAAAAAAGCAGAACAAATTTCAGATGAACGTCTATGGGAAGTTGCAAAAATGGCCTATGCCGATGAATTTATTCGTGAATTCTCACATGGGTTAGACACTGAAGTAGGCGAGCGCGGTGTAAAATTATCAGGGGGACAAAGACAGCGAATTGCGATTGCAAGGGCGTTCCTACGCGATCCAAAAATTCTCATGATGGACGAATCAACGGCAAGCCTTGATAGCCAATCCGAAAGCATTGTCCAAGAAGCACTATCACGACTAATGGAAGGGCGCACCACCTTCGTCATTGCACACAGACTGTCAACAATTGTGGATGCTGATCAAATTATATTCATTGAAAAAGGTATGGTGACAGGGAAGGGGACTCATAATGAATTGATTGAGGAACATGAACTGTATCGTAGTTTTGCCGAGCAGCAACTAACATGACATAAAACATCTTTAATTAAAGGTATCTATAAAAAGGTTTTAAGGTGGGTATGAGTAGGAAGAAATAAGATATTATACCATACCCACCTATGCTTTTTGTTGAGCGAAATGAACCTTTACTACATTTCAAAACAAAAGTTATTTTTTACTAAGTGACTGGACTATATTTTGACCATCTGCATTTTCATAGTAATTTACTACAAGGGAATCACTTTCCTTGAATCCATTGGTATCTACTTCAGAAACTCTAAATGCCATTGCTCCTGATTCTGTTGCAACTTCAATTGATTGGTTATCAATCCAACCTGTGATTGTACCTTCAATTGTAAGTAATGTGGCTTTTTCTTTTACATCCACTGGCAAAGTTACTACAGCGTCTTTTTCCACTTCTACAACGATTTTTTGTTCAACATCTTTATTCGCTCTGTCTGCAGCACTGTATGTTGTAACTCCAAAAATTCCACCCACAATGGTCAACCCAAGTACACCCACAGCAATTATATTTTTCATTTGTTAACACTCCTTGTAAATGATGAATTGTTTTATCAATGACTTAGACGGAGATGTTACCAAATAGTTACAACTTCTTTACAAAACATTTCAAGGCGTATGTTTATCAAATTTTGACTAAGAAATGTTTCAAAATTACAAACATGTCCAGAAAAATAAAAGACATTTGGAAACAAGAAAACCTCCAAATGCCTTTTTTCAACGCTCTAACTATACTACTGTACCTACGATCAAGAAAACAATTCAGGGTCCTCTTTTAAAATATGTGTTAGCAAATCTGTCATTTTTACAGTATCACAGACTCTTACGGTTGCATCGCCAAATTGCCCTTTGTACATCACCTGATTATTTAGAAAAACATCGTCAACTCGTTCGTATTTTTCGGAGGTATGACCAATATGTCTTCTTTGGGGTATGGAAATTTCAGTTTTATCCGGTAATACGGTAAACAGTTGTTCATGTGTGTCGGTCAATCGACCAGGTATATCGAGCCATTCCTCAACCCCATGAATATACGTACATCTTCGTAAGTCGACTCCTATTAATAAAATAGTCGCTTTTTGATCTAGTAATTTGCCCCAACTCGATTCTCTTGCACATGGTGTATCGAATTTTTCGTTTCCTTCAACAAATTCACGAGCTCCTTTTCCTAATGCAGCTACAGAATGGGTAGGGTGCCATGAACGAACAACACCGGGACGTTTACGGAAAAGTTCAGTTAATAGTCCAACACAGGATGGTGAATCCTCTACATAAAACTGAGGATTATCGGCTTTAATATAGGACCATGTATGGGTAGGGAAAACTAAAAGACCATCTTTCATATATTCAGACAATGCATCAAGCACGGTATCCGCGCCACCCTCTACTTGACCAATACTTTTCATTGACGAATGAACAAGCAAGGTTCCATTTTCATCGATACCTAATTGTTTAAGATGATATAGTAAGTCTTGTTTTGTGTACATTTCATTCTACCTTTCTATCTTTATAGTAATAGGATACCACAATAATTTTACTAGTCGAATGAAAGGGCATGCATCACAAACATGAGACTGTGAACCAGACTGACGGCTAAAAAATAGAAAAAGCAAGTCAGCCAAAACAGCCAACTTGCTTTATAGATTGCACCTGCCAAGGAACTTCTTTTTACCACAAAAGGTGAATGCTATTTAAAAATCCGGTCAATCACTTCAATTTCATCAGGTGTTAAAACCACATCTAATGTTTTTAGATTGTCTAAAACTTGTTCGGCTCGTTTTGCACCAGGGATAACAGCATCAATCTCGTCTCTAGTTAAATACCATGCTAATACGAGATGAGCGACTTCTACTTGTTTGCCGTTTGCAATTTCTCGTAGTTGTTCTACTTTTTCCAAGTTCTGTTGGAATGCTTCACCTTGGAAATGAGGCTTCTTTGTGCGCGAGTCATTGAATATGGCGTCTTTATTGTATTTTCCAGCTAACAAACCGGATGCAAGAGGAAAGTAAGGAACGAACGAAATTTTTTGTACGGCTACATAGGGCAGTAATGCCTCTTCTGCGGAACGATCAATCAAGTTATAACCGCCTTGATAGACATCGACATATCCATCTTTATTGGCTTCTTTTATTTGATCTATTGAAAAATTGGATATACCGATTGCACGAATTGTTCCTTCCTCTTTTAAGCGCTGTAAAGCACCAACTGCTTCATCTTTAGGTGTTTTTTCGTCAGGAAAGTGGATGTAAAATAAATCGATATAATCGGTTTGAAGTCGTTTTAAGCTGTCTTCAATGGCTTGGCGCAAGAATGCAGNNAATTTCATTACCATTTTCTCGATGCGCAGCTTTTGTAGCGATGATGACTTTGCTGCGATTCCCAGTTTCTTTCATTACCTCTCCAATTAATTCTTCAGAACGTCCTTTCCCATACCAATAGGCAGTATCGATGAAGTTAATACCATTGTCAATACCTACACGAACTAATTCTTTTCCTGCTTCTTCATCAAGATTTGGGTATAGATTATGTCCTCCAACCGCATTTGTACCAAGACCAATTGGATTTATGTATAAATCTGTTCTACCTAGTTGAACTTTGTGGCTCATATTCATTACCTCCTGCAATCTATTAAATTAGGTCCACATAACCTTTTCTTTATTTTATCATTTCCATATTAAAATGCTGAAGGATTTGACTTAAAAATAAAACAATTCAATCAATATGGTTTCAAAGGCAGGGACGGTGGCAACGTTCATCTGACCCCAACCTGTTTCCTCCTGTATTTTTATATGATAAGATGGACAAGCCGCTACATAGTACGTAAAAAATGATAAAGGAGATGATGATGAATGAAACAGGAATTTATTGAAGTTATTAATGGACGAGAGAACAATTTGAAAAATGTTCATGTACAGATTCCAAAGGGGAAAATCACTATTTTTACAGGTGTCTCCGGTTCGGGGAAATCATCCATTGTGTTTGATACGATTGCGCAGGAAGCAGGTCGCCAGTTAAATGAGACCTTTAGTAGTTTTGCCCGTCAGTTTCTGCCGAAATACAGCCGACCTGAAGCCGATGAAATTAATAATCTTTCCACTGCAATAATCGTGGATCAAAAACGACTTGGTGGAAACGCAAGATCTACGCTTGGGACGGTTACTGACATTCATCCTCTGTTTAGACTGCTTTTTTCCCGCTTTGCCGAACCTAGTATTGGGTGGAGTAATGCTTATTCTTTCAACGACCCAATTGGGATGTGCCCACACTGTGAAGGAATTGGGAGAACAATTACGTTAAACCTCGACGCTGCACTCGACAAGGAAAAATCCTTAAATGAAGGAGCCATTTTACTTCCAGGGTTTGGACCAGGCACATGGCAATGGAAAGCATATGCCGAATCAGGTTTCTTCGACAATGATAAAAAAATAAAAGATTATACAAAAGATGAATATGATAAGCTTGTATATGCTGAAGAGGAAAAAGTCGTAGTAAGTTACATGAATGGGGAGATCAATACCACTTATGTGGGCTTGGCTGTAAAATTTATGCGACAAAATGTTAATCGAGACAAAGATACATCTAAGGCTGCCGAGAAGAAACTCAAAGAATTTGCCACAACTGGCGTATGCCATAGCTGCCAAGGGACACGCTACAACGAAAAAGTTCTTTCTTCTAAATTCAAGGGATATTCCATTTATGATCTCACTGCAATGCAGCTTGATGAGCTAAGTAAAGTGCTGCTACAATTCGATGACCCTAGTGCAAAACCAATTGTGGACGGAATTTTAGAACGTGTGAAGAATCTTTGTGATATTGGATTGAGTTATTTGACCTTAACCCGTGAAACACCGACTTTATCTGGTGGTGAATCCCAACGTGTGAAAATGGTGAAATACTTGTCCAGTAACTTAACTGGATTAATGTACATATTTGATGAACCAAGTACGGGACTTCATCCACGTGATGTATACCGATTAAATGAATTACTCATTAAATTGCGTGATAAGGGAAATACGGTTTTAGTCGTGGAGCATGACCCAGACGTCATCCAGATTGCAGACCATGTCATCGATGTGGGGCCGAATGCGGGTGCTAATGGTGGAAACATTATGTTGAGTGGAAATTATCGAGACTTGTTATCTTCGGATACGCTTACTGCTCAATTTTTAAACAAGAAAATGGAGATAAAAGCAAATCCTAGACCAGTGAATGAGTTTCTAGAAAGCCGAAAAAGTAGCTTACATAATTTGAAAAATGTTGGCATTCGTGTGCCGGTAGGGGTGTTTACGGTAGTTACAGGTGTAGCGGGTTCTGGTAAGAGTACACTTGTAAACGAGGTTTTTGCAAAAGATTTTCCAGAGTCTATTCGGATTGACCAAAGCCAGGTACACGGTAACATACGGTCCAATCCGGCAACCTTCTCTGGAATTATGAATTCGATCCGGAAAGCTTTTTCTGATGCGAACAATGTGGACAGTGGATTATTCAGCTATAACTCAAAAGGAGCCTGTGAAACATGTGGTGGAACAGGAACAGTGGAGCTCAATCTATCGTTTATGGATAAAATGGAGATGGAATGCAGCGAATGTCACGGGGACCGTTACAAACAGGAAGTACTTCAGTACCTTTATAAAGAGAAGAATATTGTTGAAATCATGGAGATGTCTGTGGCGGATGCAGTACAATTTTTTGAAGCAAAAGACATCCAAAGACAGCTAAAAACAATGGAAACAGTTGGACTGGGGTATCTATCATTAGGTCAACCACTAAACACCTTATCTGGTGGAGAAAGCCAAAGACTTAAGCTTGCAAAAGAACTAAATAAAAAGGGTAATATTTATATTTTAGACGAACCGACAACTGGATTGCATCTTTCAGATGTCACCAATATTCTACTGATTATCGAAAAATTAGTAGAAAAGGGCAATACAGTCATTGTCATCGAACATAACCTGGATGTCATCCGAAATAGTGATTGGATCATTGATTTAGGTCCAGAAGGTGGTACCGGGGGCGGAGAAATTTTATATGAGGGACCGCCATTAGGACTTAAAAGTAGTGAGCGTTCGATCACTGCGAAATATATATAAAAGAATGGGTGCCTGCTCTACAAGTTTGAATACTTTGGCAAATATTAATCATGTTTTCAAAGGTTGACTATAAAACACTTGATTGCCAATTTGGCATCAGGTGTTTTTAGTTTGTATGGAAAATAAGCATATAACTATATGGAACAAATTATAATTGTATAAATTCTTTTAAAAAAATAAAGCTATACATTTTTTAAACAAATAGTAATATATATATGAATTCAGTAAAAATTAGGAGAAACGAATGAATAAATATTTACAAAGCTTGGTTAAAAGTGTAAGGAAGCAACTTGAAAAATGGATGAATGAACAAGAGAGTATTCAACAAAAGGAATTATATCGTTTTCTACATTCTATCTCGGGAACCGCTGCAACAATTGGGTTAAATGAGGCAACTGAAGTGGCACAATCGTTAATGCAAGGGATGGAAGAAGGCGTCGAAAAAGATTGGACTAAGGAAGAACTTCAAACGTTTTTACTACCTTTAATTTCAGTCTTCTACTATGAAGAAAATTCACTTTCGGATAAGACCATCGAACGTAAAAGTGAGTTAGGGGATAAAAAGCTTATCTTATTAATTGACGATGATACAACTCTATTAATGTATGTGAAGGATGAGTTAGAGAAACATGGCTGGGTTGTCTTTGCGGTCGCTGATGCAGAACGTGCGATTCATTCTTATTATGATTTGAACCCCGATTGTGTCATTATTGACATTCATATGAAGGATAAAAATGGGCTGGAGGTTCTGTCACAACTTAAGAACAAAATGAAACAGCAATTTACACCAACGATTATGATTAGCGTGGATCAATCAAAGGACATGCGTATAAAAAGCTATCAATTAGGTGCGGATGATTTTATTCAAAAACCATTAGAAATGGATGAATTTATTGTTAGAATTAACCGCCAGCTTGAGAGAAAGCAGTCCATTGATGAATTAATCTTGCTTGATGAGCTTACAAAAGTATACAATCGAAAATTTTTACATCGTGCTTATGACCGTATGGTGAATAACCTAAAAAGACGAGAGGACTCATTTAGCATCGCAATATTAGACCTTGATCATTTCAAACAAGTAAATGATACCTATGGTCATGTTGTAGGAGATAAAGTATTAAGAGTCTTTGCAGATACACTAAGAAATGGATTACGATTAAATGATATTATTATTCGTTATGGGGGAGAAGAGTTTATCATCCTTTTTCCTGAAATAAATGCAAACGAAGCAAGGGTTATACTAGAAAGAGTTTTAGGCGATTTTTCAAAAATCGCTTTTGAAGATATGGATGGTACCGATTCATTTTATTGTACTTTTTCCGCAGGAGTGAATGAAATTACGTTAGATGAGTTAGACCTTAAGCAGAATATCGAAATTGTCGATAGTGCCCTTTATGAAGCAAAAAACAAGGGCAGAAATCAAATAAATGTCGTGCCATTAAATAATATTCGTTACTATAAAAAAACTATTCATGTCGGGATCATTGATGACGATCCGATTATTCGAACAATGCTTCAAGACCTCATTAGTAAAAGTAAATTTACAGATGGGTTTACCTTAGATTTGAAAACATTTAAAGATGGTATGGAATTTTTCGAATCTAACTGGCATGTAAATGAGAATGAGCCATATTTGATCATTTTGGATGGCGTTATGCCAAAAATGGATGGAATTGAGGTCTTGCAAAAATTAAGGGAACAAGACAATCAAGAGCGGATTACAGTTATGATGCTAACAGGACGAAAAAGTGAACATGATATCTCAAGAGCCTTACAGTTAGGGGCAGATGATTATATTACAAAACCTTTTAAGCTCTTAGAATTGGAAAGCCGATTAAGTCATTTAATTAAAAGGATGAACTAAATTGAATGAAATTAGTTTAGTCGCACTATTTATTCTGATTACCTTGATGTTGTTTATATTAATGAGCCTTTTTCTCTATTTAATCATAAAAAAATATGTAAATAATCAAACAAAACAAAGAATCAATGTTTTAAAGGAAGAAATGAGATTAAAGATGTTTCATTATTTACAAACAGGTGACATCGATCTATTGGAATCAAATCTTGGTCAGGATAAGGTAATCGCGTTGTTTGAGTTATTAAGAGAATATTCAAAGGTATTGGATAGTCCCGATGTAAACGATAGAATCAGTGTCTTTGCTAAAAAATATTTTACAAAACATATAAAAAAAGAGCTTCGAAAAAGGCGCTGGAGCCTTAGAATGAATGCCCTTTATTCAATCGAGGATTTCTTTATGTATCACCTCCAGGAACCTTTACACGAGTTATACGAAAAGAAGAGCATTTCTGCACCTGAAAAGGAACAAATTTTAAAGATTTTCGCCAAAAATAATGATGAGAAGATAGTTGAGTATATTAAACGTGTTCCCAAAAGCATATCGGATTTTTCACTGTTAACGATTATATCGAATTTACACGAAGAGAAGTTTGATGAATTAATCATGAATTTTGATGAACTGCCTGAGAGAATCAAATATGTGATTGTGGAGATAATTGGAAAAAATCAATTGTTAAAACACCATACCCTTTTACAAAGGCTTATTCAACAGGATGAACCGGAATTGAGAATTCGCTCATTAAAAGCGTACTCAATATCAGGTGCTCCAGTCGACGTGAATTCGATCGCAACGTTTTTTGACTCTGACAGATGGCAGATCCGGTTGATGGCAACAAAGGTTGCTGGGGTACAGAGGATGAATGAATACA
>NZ_JBALOX010000123.1:9681-28146 GCF_036965165.1 Bacillus sp. JJ1521
TCCGACCCTGAATATATTGTTCGGGCTGAAGCGGCTAAAGCCATTTTGAGATTTAAGGATGGAGTAAACATTTTAATGAATGTTAAGGAACATTCAAATGATTTGTACGCTAAGGATATGGCGGTTGAGTGGCTGGAGAAGGAGGGAGGTAGCTATTCCTATTAATTGGTCAGATTTATTACTTGTAGGCAGCTGGTTTATTTTACTTTATATGATTGTCATTATTATTGTTTACGGTGGTATGCTACTCCTTTCTTTTTTTCAAATTCGCAAAAGCTATCAGCTTGATGATTTTGAACCCTATGCAGATCTATTATTGTCTGAGAATACGAAGCCGGTTTCGATCCTAGTTCCTGCTTATAATGAATCCGCTGGAATTTATGGCAGTATACGTTCTCTTTTAAGTATTGAATATCCGGAGTATGAAATTATCATTATTAATGACGGTTCAAGTGATGATACCCTTGAAAAATTAATCTCGAGGTTTAAATTAGTTAAAGTGAATCGTGTGATCCGAAAGCAGCTTCATACAAAAGAAGTGAAAGGCGTATATCAATCTTTACTTTACTCTAACCTACTTGTTTTAGATAAAGAAAACGGTGGTAAAGCAGATGCTTTGAATGCAGGGATTAATTTTTCAAGATATCCTTATTTCTGTTCTTTAGATGGTGATTCAATTATTGAACGAAACGCATTCTTAAAAGTATTAAAACCAATCATTGAGTCGGATGATGAAGTCATCGCTTCAGGGGGAAGTGTAAGGATTGCGAACGGGTGTGTCATCCAAAACGGAGAACTTATTAGTACAGGGTTATCTCATAAACCGATTGTTGTGATGCAGGTGATTGAATATTTGCGCGCATTTTTAACGGGGCGTGTGGGATTAAGTCAGAATAACCTTCTTCTCATCGTATCCGGTGCATTTGGTGTTTTTTCAAAAAAATGGGTTATTGAAGCGGGGGGCTATGCCCACACAGTTGGTGAGGACATGGAGCTTGTCGTTCGTCTACACAAACTGATTAAGGAAAAGAAAGCAAACAAAAAGATCATTTATGTTCCGGATCCAGTTTGCTGGACAGAAGCACCAGAATCCATAAAATATCTACGCCGTCAAAGAAAGAGATGGCATCGAGGTTTGTTTGAGAGTTTATGGATCCATAGAAAATTAATGCTAAACCCGAAATATGGTTCAATTGGCATGATTGCGATGCCTTATTTCTTTTTTATTGAATTTTTGGGTCCACTCATTGAATTAATAGGGTATATTCTGCTGATCGTTTCCATTTTTACAAAGAGCATTTATATAGATTATGCCATTCTATTTTTTCTTCTTTCCTTAATTTATGGCTCTATCTATTCGACGGCGGCTGTGTTATTTGAGGAATGGAGTATGGAAAGGTATTCAAAGGTTAAACATTTTGTGATTTTATTTTTAATTTCCCTTACTGAAACAATTTGGTACCGACCCTTAACAGTCCTTTGGCGTGTAGAAGGAATGATTGAAATGGTAATCGGTAAAAAAGGCTGGGGGGAAATGGTTAGAAAAGGTGTAGCAAATGAGTAAAAGAAATGGTTTCATTACGATTGGTTTCTTCCTGTTAATCATTTTATTTACGACACCGCTATGGTTGTGGCAAATAAAGGATTCAAAAGAATTAAATGTGTTAATAATCGACAAAACTGTGCCAGATCAATCTTATCGTGAACATAAGGGGTTAGTTTGGGTACTCAATCATTTTAAATTAAAAAAGGGCGAAAATGAAGTATATAATCCGGAAAAGGACTATGTTGGTTTTGTCCCGACAGATCAGCCACCCGATTTTAAAATAAGAAAGCTTCCAGAAGACTTATCACCTTACGAAGTCCTGTATTTAGCAGATGGATATGGTGTATATAAAGATGAATATCTAGGCCCTAATCAAGAGGGTAACCGTTCTGAACTCTTGTATGGAGGAATGACATCTGAGGAGGTTCATTCCATACGTACATCTTTGATGGAAAATAAGCAAACATTCATAGCCGAATTTAATACATTCGGTTCCCCAACTGAAAAACACGTAAGAGAGGAATTTTATGATTTACTACATGTAAAATGGACAGGTTGGATCGGACGTTATTTTAATGATTTAAGTAATGATGAGGTACCAGTGTGGCTTAAACAAAACTATGAAAGGCAATATGGTCAGGCCTATACTTTTAAAGGAAATGGATTAGTGCTTGTTAATGAAACTAATCATGTGATTGTTTTAACAGAGAAGGATTTGAAAAGCAACCATGTCATGTTTACTTTAACAAAAAGTGGGTTAGATGAATATGACATCAAACAAAGCGTTCAATACAATTATTGGTTTGATATAGTTGAAGCATTTGACAAAAAGGAAGTTCAAGCAACATTTGAGTTGTCTTTATCAGAAGATGGAGAAAATAAATTAAAAGAATACAACATTCCATTAACGTTCCCAGCAGTCGTGCATCATAGTGATGAATCCTATGATACCTACTATTTCGCAGGGGACTTTGCAGACCAGGAAAAAGTCCCTGGTATTTATCAATTAAGTGGAATAACTTGGTGGCAAAAGATATTTTCCTTTGAGCAAAAAGGGAGAACCGATACATTTTATTGGAAAGCTTTTGTCCCAATGATGGCTGAAATCTTAACAACAAAAAAAGATGAATCTAAACATGAAAAAATAGTCGAACCAGATATTAAAGAAGAAGCGGGCATGAAGGTTATCGGAAAAACGAGTAATGATTATCTCCAAGTATATCGAAATGGTGCTTGGGAGGATCTTCTCATTAAAGGGGTGAATATGGGGATTGCAAAACCCGGCTCATTCCCAGGGGAAACAAAGATTACGAAACAAGAGTATGCCTGGTGGTTTGATCAAATAAGTGAAATGAATGCGAATGCACTGCGCGTATATACAATACATCCTCCTGCATTCTACGAGGCACTTTACGAGCATAATCGTAATCGGAAAGATCCAATCTACCTCTTTCATGGAGTTTGGGTAAATGAAGAGACATTTTTAGAAAAGAAAAATGCCTATGACCCAGCTGTAATGAATGATTTTAAGGAAGAAATTAAACGGATTGTGGATCTGATTCACGGTAATGCGAAGATTGAGGAAAGACCAGGACATGCAAGTGGTCAATATGTTCGTGATCTCTCCCCTTATCTATTAGGCTGGATTATTGGTGTGGAATGGGACCCTGATGGTGTCGTGGGTACAAATGAAAAGAATCCTACCAAAACGAATTATGATGGAACCTATATCATGACGAAGAATTCAACACCATTTGAAACCTGGCTGGCTGAAATGATGGATTTCACAGCAATGTATGAGGCTGAACACTATGAGTGGCAGCATCCGATGAGTTTTACAAATTGGGTAACGACTGACTTACTGGAACATCCTTCTGAACCGAGTGAAAAAGAAGATCTTGTATCAGTGAATCCAAATCATATTAAAGCAAAAGAAACGTTTTTTCCAGGTCTATTTGCGTCCTATCATATCTACCCTTACTATCCAGATTTTTTAAACTTTGAAGAAAAATATGTGAGTTATGTGGATCATCGGGGAGAAAAAAATAACTATGCAGGTTATTTACATGATATGAAAGCAAATCATAGCATTCCCGTGCTAGTTGCGGAATTTGGAATTCCTGCATCCCGGGGGTTGACCCATGAGAATATATACGGATTTGATCAAGGTAACCATTCAGAACAAGAACAGGGTCAATATGTGAAAAGATTATATGAGGACATTGTGGAAGAAAAAATGGCAGGGGGACTTGTCTTCTCTTGGCAAGATGAGTGGTTTAAACGAACCTGGAACACGATGGATTACGATAATCCTGACAGAAGACCATTTTGGGATAATATCCAAACAAATGAGCAGCATTTTGGTTTACTAAGCTTTGATCCAGATACGCAAGAAACACAGCTAACGGTTGATGGCAGTCCGTCTGATTGGAAGGAAAGAAATGAAAAACCAATCCAATCAAAACTAAATAATGGACCAATTATAGACGTGTATATGTCAAGCGATGCTCGAGCGCTTTATATTCGAATCGACTATGATCAGGAAAAATGGAATGAACACGAGTATCAAACGTCTATTTTATTAGACACCATTGAGAAACAAGGTCAATCCTCCATTCCTGATATCCCAGAGGCAAACGAAGAAGGAATCGATTTTCTAGTGCAATTGCAGGGGAAGGATAGCTCAAGGGTTTTGATTGATAGCTATTATGATACATTCTATTATCACTATGGCCATGTACTAAAAATGATCCAGACTCATTCTTATGCCAATATAAAAAATAACGGGACGTACCATTCGATACGCTTAACACTAAATAAAGAATTGACGATAAATAAACGAGAGGGTTCAATTTCAGTGCCATTTTCGGCCTATGAAACGGGTAGGTTGCAATATGGGATTGGAAACCCTGCATCAAAAGAGTTTAATTCACTTGCCGATTTTTATACCAAAGATGGAATGATGGAAATCCGTATACCATGGCTTATGCTAAATGTAAAAGACCCGAGCCAAAAGGAAATCATGGGTGATATTTGGTCAAAAGATGGTATAAATAGCTCTCAATCCATTGAATCGATATCAGCAGCGATTATTGTTACGAATAACAACAGAGAAATGGAACAGCGTGTACCAGCAGTTGAAGGGGAATGGATGAAATATGCTTGGGATAATTGGGAGGAACCCATCTATCACGAGCGTTTGAAATCCTCTTATTACATTTTAAAAGATGCTTATAAAGACGCGAAGTTGGATAACGAGAAGACTGATTGATCCTTTATCAATCAGTCTATATTACATAGGAGAAAGTGGGGTTGAAATATGGCAAAAATATTACTTGCTGAAGACGAAGAAGTCCTTCGAATGCTAGTCGTCGATACACTTGAAGATGAGGGATATTCAATTGATGAAGCCTGTGACGGTGAAGAAGCATA
Organism: Bacillus sp. JJ1521; assembly: GCF_036965165.1. Lineage (NCBI taxonomy): Bacteria > Bacillati > Bacillota > Bacilli > Caryophanales > Bacillaceae > Bacillus > Bacillus sp. JJ1521. The sequence goes on from NZ_JBALOX010000123.1 coordinate 14,660, forward strand.
TAACCTAATTAAGAAAAATTCATATGATCTTATTATACTAGACTATATGATGCCCGTGTACTCTGGATTAGAATTAATCGAAATGATTCGAAAAGATAATAATCAGACCAAGATCATGATGTTAAGTGCGAAAAGTCAATCAACAGACCAGCAAAAAGTGTTAGATGCCGGTGCTGATTATTTTATGAGCAAACCGTTTAGTCCTTTACAGCTTGTTGATAGAATTGAGGAGATCCTGGGTGAAGCTAAATAAATACTTAAAGACAAGCTTAGTGAAACAATTTATTATATTAACCATCACGATCATTATTGCTTTTAGTATGTTGCTTGCGGTTTTCATGATTTATCAAAACCGGGTAACTACTCATTATGACGGGTTAAATGAAAGGCTAGAAAAAAAGGAAAAGCTTGCAACTGACTTGCGATATTCGCTTAATTTGGCGATTTCCGAAATGAGGGCTTATTTGGCATACAATGGGGAACCATCCTATTTTGAAAATGTCCTGAAACAAAAGAGTGTAGTAGAGGATAAAATGGATTCCCTAAAAGATGTTGCCGACAATGAAGAGGATATCCTCTTGCTAGAAGAAACCCGTGATTTCTATAGCTATTATTTTAATGATATCGTACCTAAATCAAAAGACTACTATGATCATAAGCAATTTGATGAGGTTACAGAAATTGCTACTCAAAATGCTACCCAAATGATTCGTTCCTATCAAAGTAGTTTTAAGGAATATACAGATGTGCTCCATGAACAGCTTTCTAGCATACATGGTGAACTTACTAGGAAAATTTTCTATAGTCAGCTAATTTTGGTAATTGCATTATGTATCTTAATTTCTGGAATGGTCATTTATGTTCTTGCCATGGTCGGCAGAATACGTAGACCGTTGAATAAACTAACTGTATCTGCAGGGGAAATAGCTGACGGGCATACCACAATATTTACAGATACAACTAATCGGGATGATGAGATCGGTTTACTATCAAAAGCCTTCGAAAAAATGAACAAAAGTATCCAAGATAAAGAACAGGATTTAAGTGCACAAAATGAAGAGCTTTTAGCACAACAGGATGAGCTTCAAGCTCAACAAATCGAGCTCGAGGTAATGTTAGAAGCGATGGAAAGTCGTGAATTAGAGCTTCAGAAAAGAAATGATTTAATTAAGGGAATAGCAAATTCCCTTGATAAAAATGTAGTAATAACAAGTATCGTAAGAACAATGTGTAATATAATCGGTGCTGATAAAGGAATCATCGTTTTACTTGATCGAGATTATAAGCATGCCAGTTTTGGAGTATCTGAACAGGGTGTTGAGCAATTTATTAATCACTTAAATTCTGGATTCATCGTAAGGCTTAAGGAGACAAAAAAACCATACACGATTAAACGTGAAAGTACGTTAGCGGAAAAGGCTTATCATACTTCCATTTCTTATTCATATGATCTCTACCTGCCAGTATCTTCAGCATCAGGAAATGTGGAAGCTGTTATGATGTTTTCACGTCATGATAAATCCTTTGATGACAGTGAAATGAATGAATATGATAGCTTGAGTAAACAAATCGCTATTTCCTTAGATAAAATTAAGATGTTTGAACAATCTGAAGAAGAGCGCCTATTAACACAGGATATTTTAGATACGATTAAGGAAGGAATTCAACTTGTCGACGTTTCAGGGGAGGTTATTCAGGTTAACCAAAAACTGTGCGATATGGTTGATTGTGATTCTTCAACATTCATTCATAAGACATATGAAAATTGGATTAGCGATTTATTAAATTCAGTTGAAAATGGATTGGAACTTAAAAAGTTTTTTAACTCTATTCTATTTGAAAATAAAACAGATCAACCATCATTCATTTATCATCAACATAGTCCAACTCATCGAGTGGTTCAAGTATATTGTGAGCCGCTTACAAAAAGTGGAGCGAAACTTGGAACGGTCATTGTCCACCGTGATATTACAAAGGAATATGAAGTGGATGTAATGAAATCTGAATTTGTAAGCACAGTAAGTCATGAATTACGAACACCTCTAGCAAGTGTGCTAGGTTTTACAGAGCTTATGCTTAATAAAGAGTTAAAGCCAGAGCGGCAAAAGAAATATTTAACAACCATTTATCGAGAAGCAAAGAGATTAACATCACTGATTAATGATTTTTTAGATGTTCAACGTTTGGAATCTGGAAAACAAACATATGAGAAAAAGTATGATGACATCATTCCACTTCTAAGTAGCATCATCGAGACACATGATCTTAATAATCCAAATCATGTTTTCCATTTTGAAGTGAAGACGGATTATACAATGGTGCTCGGAGACAAGGATAAGATTTCCCAAGTCTTTAATAATTTGATTAGCAATGCAATCAAATATTCCCCTGATGGTGGAAATATTTTTGTGACTGTGTATGAAGAAGAAACTTACTTAAAAGTCGAAATAAAAGATGAGGGGCTTGGAATACCAGAGGATGCCCTAGATCAATTATTTACGAAATTCTTCCGAGTCGACAATACCGATCGCCGTAAAATTGGCGGAACTGGACTAGGCCTTGCGATTGTAAAAGAAATTGTAAAAGGACATAATGGTGAAGTCTCCGTCCAATCTGTTTATAAAGAAGGTAGTGCATTTACAGTAAGCTTTCCTCTCGTTCTTGGAAAATCTGAGCATTCTCCATCAAAAGAAACGGTCCAAAATCAACAAGGGAAAGTAAACGTTATTATTGTTGAGGATGATGGTAGTCTTGCACACCTTTTACAAACGGAGTTAGAAGAAAGTAATTTTCATGTAAAAGTATTTAATGATGGAGAATCTGCATTAAAGGATATTAAGACGGAGCGACCTGACGCAGTCGTACTTGATATCATGCTTGAAGAAGGAGGAATGAACGGCTGGGATGTCATCAAACAAATGAAAGAAATCGATGAATTAAAAGATATCCCAATCTTTATCTCTTCGGCGCTAGACGAAAAGGAAAAAGGGTTAGAACTTGGGGCGAATGAGTATTTAATCAAGCCATATCAACCAACACTCTTATCCAAGCTGATTCTTCAAACATTGTTGAAAAAAGATTGGAGCGGGCAGATCCTGATTCCAAGTAATAATAAGGAGTAATTTTTAGAAAGGGGCAAATGGACTTTGCCCCTCTTTCCCATGATCACATATGGTTGACGTTATTTGATTGAATATTGCCCATTCTTTTTGCGGATTTTAGAAAAAATGAAACTAAATCATGTTTGATTCGTAAATTAAATATAAGAGAAATGTAATGCTGATAATGTATATCATAACTGTGTTCACCCATTTTTTTTATTATCTTATTTCTGGTAAGGAGGTGCTGGAGGTTGGAAAAGCATGTAGATGCTATAAAAGCGATTATAAGTAAACTGAGAAGTACCATCAGTAAAGAAAGTTCAAAAAAGCTGGATTTGAATAAATGTGAACGAGTAGTTAATAAGTTGGATTCTTTTTCGGTAACCTGTGAAGAATGTCAGCAGCATTTGCTTAAATTAAAAAATCATTTCGTTCAACTAGAATCTAACGCAAAAGAGATTGATATGGATATTAAACAACATAAAAAAGTGATCCATGACATTGTCTCTCATCTTGAAAAGAAGCATAAATTGGTGCAAGAAGGAATGTACCTATCATTATTCTTGTCGATAGGAATTAGTATGGGCGTTGTGTTTGGATTAACCATATTTGATAATATTGGCTTAGGACTACCAATTGGAATGAGTATGGGCATTGCAATTGGTGTAGGTTTAGATGCAGATGCGAAGAAAAAAGGGAAAACAATATAGTTTTTTGGACACAGCAATCGCTGTCCCTATTCCATCCGCTCTAAAATCGGAGTCGCCAATAATTAGCAACAATGAGCATTTTTACGATATAAACTCCAATAATAACTTTATATATTTGTATAACACTTTCGCCAAAAACCGATACTACAAGAGGCATTAAAAGGACAATAACTCTCAAGATTATTGCAGTCACTCCAGTTCTTTTTGCATATTTATCTTTTTCACCATAAAAGGTAGTTTCACTAAAACCGATAATTAAGGATAACTTCTTTTTTACACGGATTAGATAACCTAAATAAATGATAAATACTCCTGCAACTATAATAGCTATCGAGCTAAAAGTACCCAAAAAAGCACCTCCATTTCATATTTAAAATACGATTTAAGAAGGTAATAGTTTCAAACTAATAAATTGCAATAAACTTATCATGAATACTTCAATGGAATAAAAAGGGAAGGGGACAAATCCTCACTTTCAATGACAATCGCTGTTAATCCAGTATCCGTTTTCGTTTCATGCCATTCATCTTTTTCCCAAAAAACGGCATCCCCAGGCTCTACCTTACAGTATTCATCATTTTCGCCGCGGACAAACCCTTCACCTTTTACAATTAATAAAAATTGCGGGACCACAGCTTGATGAAAACCCACGATCCCATTCTTATCTAAATGCATACACCCGATCTGAGTTGTCATATTTGTACGTATAATACGGTTCATAATAAAGTCCGAATTAAATTGTGAAATTCGTTTACCTCGATCTTTGTTAAATGTATAAATCTCCATGCTATACCTCCTAAGTTTGGGATATTTTTATTACTTCTCCATTACCTCGTAAAACACCTGCTATTTGAGTTCAAAAATGGGGGTGTCTGAACTTTTTGTGATTTAGAATGTGGATTATAATTGAGTAATCAATGATATTTTTAAGCGGAGATTTTCCGATTAAGTAAAGAAAAATTGCCGATTTACACGTTTTTTGAATCAATAGTCGGAATCTTTCCGGCTGTTTAATCTATTTTCAGTTCTATTTGATACATAAGAGAAATTTCTGCTCCTATATTATCTAACTCGCTTTAATATCCAATCAATCTGTAAAACTTACAGGTGGTTTCTTGAAAAAATTTAAAAATGTGAACCCAATAATTGGGGGATACTCAATATTTATCCATTGAACTAGTTCGCTCAGGTTTGGTCTACTGTCCCTCTTGTTTTATTTCCATTGCTATGTTTAACTAGTATCTAGTAACTTAATAATCTAACAATTCGACTAGGGGAGCATGCAAATGCTGAGAGATAGAAATATCGACCCTTTGAACCTGATCTAGGTAACACTAGCGTAGGGAAGTGGGGTTGGTATTTTTCGTGTAAACGATTAAATTTGCCGAACCCATTTCTAGACACTAGTGATGGGTTTTTATTTTGTATCCTCCCTGAAGTCAACTAGTTGAAAGGGGAAATGAAAGTGAGCAGTTTATTTACAGATCGAATATGGAATCGAGTAGAGCCGATTTGGAATTCGTATTTGGAGCATCCTTTTGTGAAAGGGATTGGCGAAGGTTGGTTAGATAAGGATAAATTCAAGCATTATATGAAGCAGGATTATGTGTACCTAATTGAGTACTCCCGTCTATTTGCGTTAGGGAGTGCAAAAGCACCTGACTTAAAAACGATGTCCATTTTTGCAAACCTTTTGCATGGCACATTGGAAGTGGAAATGGATCTTCACCGCCAATATGCTGCAAAATTTGGTATAACTCCTGAGGAGCTTGAGGCAACCGAGCCCGCTTCAACTACGACTTCATACACAAGTTACATGCTGAACGTAGCTCAACTTGGTGGTGTTGAAAATATTGTTGCAGCTGTCCTTGCCTGTGCATGGAGCTATAATTTCATTGGGAAAGAGCTAGTCAAATGGCCAGGAGCAATAGATCATGAATTTTATGGCGAGTGGGTAAAAATGTATGCATCTGATGAATTTACTGAGTTAGCAGATGATTGTAAGAATCTCATCAATGAAATGGCAAGTGAAAAACCAGAACGTGATCTAGCAGTACTTGAAGAAATCGTTGTTAAAACTAGCATGTACGAATACATGTTTTGGGATATGGCGGAAAACAAAGAGGAATGGCCTATTAATCTTTGAATAAGTGGGTCAAGGGGGACAGGTACATTGTCCCGTTTTCAAAATAATCCAACACTTATGTTGACAAACTATTGCCAATTCATGTAAGGTATTAATAAATATACCAAATTTAATACGATTTTCTCTTATCAAGAGTCGGGGAAGGAACCTGGTCCGTTGATCCCGCAGCAACCGTTACTATGAATGTAACAAGGTGCTAATTCCAGCAAGCGTATGCTTGAAAGATGAGTGTGGACGTACATAGTGCCTCTTCCTCATTGGAAGGGGCTTTTTAAATTCTTATTTGAATTTGGAAATTCGTCTATTATTTGGTGAAAAAATAGGAAATGGGGAGATTTAATATGACTAGTTTGTACAAAAAAGAATACTTTGGTAGACTGCCTGAATTGAATAAGTATGCGTCGGAGGCATTTCAATCTTTCATCAAGTTTGATAGCCAAGCATTAGCTGCAGGTAGACTTTCCGTGAAACAGAAGGAACTGATTGCCGTAGCAGTAGCTCATATCACGGGTTGTCCATATTGCATTGATTTACATGTAGGAAATGCAAAAAAGAATGACTCTACGAAAGAAGAAGTCACTGAGGCTATTTTTGTAGCGACAGCATTGAAAGCAGGTTCCTCTTTAGCTCATGGAGTGAATGCACTTAATGCTTATGATGGAAAAGGTGATAATGAGCTATATAAAGCAGCTTATTTTGCAAGACTGAAAGAATTTGCTGAATTAAATGGAGAGGCATTTAAAGCATTTATTGATTTTGACACGAAGTCTCTCAAAGCGCAAAACATAACAGAAAAAGATAAAGAGTTGATTGCGGTTGCTTGTGCACACACAACAGGTTGCCCGTACTGCATTGACCTTCATACGAAAAATGCGAAAAAAGCAGGTGCTGATTTAGAAGAAATCTCAGAAGCTATTTTCGTTGCAGTTGCCTTAAAAGCAGGATCTGCGTTGGCTCACAGCGTGAATGCGCTTAATGCTTATGATGAGAAGTAATTAAAATAAAACCTATTGACAAAAAAACGAAATAACTTTATACTAAAAACAACTATTTTGTATTACAAGGTAGTTGTTTTTTTATCCGCTATCTTGTTTAACCAACTACCTGTGGATAATCTTATTTTTTTAGTTCACTATCTTGTATAACATACTAGAGGAGGCAGTATGATGAAATGTCGATAAGAAGCCAATTGTTAAAAGGAATTTTAGACGGATGTGTTTTGGCTGTCATTGAAAAGGAACCTGTCTATGGCTATGAGCTTTCACAAAAACTGCTGAATATTGGTTTGGCTGATGTGAGCGAAGGAACCATTTACCCCATATTATTACGTCTCCAAAAGAATGGACTCATTCGGGGAGAAATGAGACCCTCTGAATCAGGACCAAATCGGAAATATTATTTTTTGACAGACACGGGGCAGGAGGCATTAGAGAGTATTACCGAGGAATGGGAACAAATTTCAAAACCAGTGAACGAATTATTGAAAGGAAGGTAAAGATATGCTATCAGCAAAAAGTGAGGCATTTATAGACAATCTCAAAATTTACTTAATGATGTCAGGAAAAAAAGATCAAGATGTAAAGGAGTTAATAGAAGAGTTAAAAGATCATCTCATCGAAGTCGAGAAAAGCGGGCGCAGCATAAATGATATTATTGATCAAACACCAGAACAATATATGGCTTCATTAAAACAGGAAATGAAGACAGATTATAAACAACTTGTAAAATTTCTACCATTCTATATTCTTGGGGTCATTGCCTATTTCCTTATAGGACCCGCAATAAGAGGAGAGTTCGAACTAAACATTATCCAAGTCATAGGGATGCCCATTTTAGCTGTAATGGGGCTTGGGATTTACGTTTACTTTTTACAGAATGCTGGTAGGAAGCAATATTCAAAGAAGAAGTTTTTTTTAGGGGCGATGATTGCAAGTGCAATTGTAACAACTTTAGCGATTCTCATATTGGTTGCAAGTACAATAATAATTAATCCGTTTTTTACAGGGGGTAAGACAACAGATGTAATTGTAATTGTGATATGTAGCGGTATTTTTATTACAACAGCGATTTGGAGTAAAACATGGTTTTCCATTGTGATACCAGCATTCCTTATTATACCTGACGTATTTACAAGATTGACGAACTTGAGTATTGAAACAATCATTATCATTAGTTTGGTCTCTTTTGTTCTACTGTTTGTGGTCCTCATTCTAAATATCTTGATAACAGAAAAAAGGAAAAAGAGGTTGGTGTGATAGATTCTTTCTCAAGATGTTCCCCGAAGACTTTTTAAATAAGTCGTTGGGGAACTTTTTTTATGGATAAAAAGTTGTTAGATTTTACAAAAAATATAGAATATAGTGTTTGCTGTCTGTATATCATGTATTAATAATTAATTATCAAAGCAATAATCCATTATTGTGATAAATATTTATTTACATTAAAAGTCTTTTGTAAAGGAGTTGATTAAATGGTGGTGAAAAAAAGCGCCTCGGAACTTCTTCAGAATTATATCCCACTTGTCGAATTTTTAGGTAGTGTAATGGGTCAACATTGCGAGGTCGTTTTGCATGATATTCGAAATCTGGAAAGTTCCATCATTGCCATCAAAAATAACCATATTAGCAACCGGAATGTCGGAGGTTCCATTACAGATCTAGCATTAAAAATCTTGAAGGAAAAATCGTATGCGAACAAAGATTTCCTAATCAATTATGCTGGCAAAACGCAAGAAGGAAAAATTGTAAAATCTTCTACATTTTTTATCAAAGATCTAAATGAAGAAGTGATTGGATTACTTTGTTTTAATATGGACGTTGGATGCATGATTGAAACGAAGAATCTTCTCGATAATTTAATTAATGGCTCATCTCAAGTTGGTGCAAATGGCCTTCAATTGAATGGTAGGGAGCTTGGGGAACCTTGTGATACATTTGAAGATTTACATACTTCCATTGAAGATCTTACAACATCGATTATTTTGAAAACCCTTTCAGAGGTTGAAGTCCCTCCTGAACGGATGTCGCCCGATGAAAAAATGGAGATTGTAAGCAAGCTAAATGAAAGGGGCGTCTTCTTAATAAAGGGGGCTGTTTCTGAAGTAGCTGCAAATTTAAAGAGCTCAGATGCAACAATTTATCGGTATCTACAAAAAATTGACATTAAATATTAGTTGAAAATGATTACATGTTGCCAGTTAGTACCTTTTATAAGTACATAAAAAAGGTGTTGTGAATTTCTCCGTAAGATAAAGATTCAGGTCAAACATAATAAAATCAAGTAATAATAATAAATTATCATTATAAAAAATACTCAACGTAACCTGTCAGATTGATTTTTAAATGAAGGGAGGTGTTTCCAAATTAGTCCAAGTCAAATGATGTTTTCTGCCCCACCTTTAGTAAGGAACACATACTTCATGACAAAGGTATATAACTACAATCTTATATGAAACGATTCATAAGAATCTAAGAGAATTGATTGATTTATTATTCAAATAAAATTGTAAGCGATTTCAAACCATTTATAACCCTCTGCCTATCATTATGATTTATCCAATAAATATTAATCATCAAATTCATACTTAATAACTTTTTAGGAGGAAGACAAATGAAATACAATTTTAATGAAATAGTAAACCGACGAAATACATTCTCAGTGAAATGGGATGGTGGAAAGTTCTTAAAAGAAAGTGGTTTTACTGATAGATACGATGAGGAAACAATCCCATTATTTACAGCTGATATGGATCTACCTGTGCCTCAACCTTTGATCGAAGCGCTACATAAAATAGTAGACAATCAAATTTATGGGTATTCCATTTTTTCAGATGAATACTATGAAGCCATTCAGAATTGGTTTAAGAGAAGACACGATTGGGAGATTAAAAGGGAAGAGATCATCTATAGTCCGGGAACAGTACATGCGTTAAATATTGCAGTTAGGGCCTTCACTGAACCTGGGGATGGAGTTATCATCCAACGACCCGTTTACCCACCATTCACTTCTGCTGTAGAAGGAAACAACAGGAAGGTTGTAAATAATGCATTAATCTGTGATGAGGATGGGTATTATACGATCGATTTTGAAGACTTCGAGGCAAAGGCAAAAATGGAATCAACAAAGATGTTTATCTTATGTAATCCACATAACCCGACTGGAAGAATATTTAATCAGGATGAGTTGAAGAAATTATCAGAAATCTGTGCGGTACATAATGTCCTCATCATTGCAGATGAAATTCATGGAGACCTGATAAGACGTGATCAAACATTTATCCCAATCGCCAAGGCATCAACTAGTGATGATCATATTATTACATGTACAGCTATTAATAAAACTTTTAATGTTGCTGGGCTTCATTGTACAAATATTATCATCCCAAATCCTGATCATCGAAAAACATTTAACGACACATTAGGTTTTCAGTTAGCTTCTCCATTCACGATGGCTGCGTTAATTTCTGTCTACAATGAAGGGGAGGAGTGGTTAGAACAACTGAAAGAATATATTGACGAAACATTAGAATATTCAAAACAGTTTCTAGCTGAAAGAATGCCAAAGGTTAAAGTGAGAATTCCAGAAGGAACGTATGTTATGTGGATGGATTTCAGTGGATATGGCATTTCCCCGGATGAGGTACACGATCGTATTTATAATCGTGCGAACGTCATATTAGAAGATGGAAAAATGTTTGGTGAAGAGGGCTTGCAATACCAACGTATATGTATCCCATCTCCTCGTCCAATGATTAAGGAAGCACTAGAAAGAATTGCGAGAGAATTTGAAGACTTACTTTAAAAAAGTGATTACATCAAGGAGGAATTTAAATGGAAGAAAAAGGGTTATATCAAAGATCAAATATTCGTAGATTAGCAGAATTAGGCAAACTCACACCCGAAACATTCAGAGCTTTTTTAAACTTTGACCGGATGGCACTTGGGGAGGGGCTTCTATCAAGAAGAACGAAAGAATTAATAGCGATTGCTGTTGCCCATGTAACAGGTTGTCCTTACTGTATTGATGGGCATGTAGCAGCTGCAAAGAAGCTAGAGGTTTCGAAAGATGAAATTGTCGAAGCTGTAATGGTAGCTACTGCTTTAAAGGCAGGTTCAGCATTTGCTCACGGATTCATTGCCCTAAGTTCTTATGATCAATCCACTGAAGGGGACTTATACGCACGATCAAATACGAATAAGCGAAATGAATTAAAAGAATTGCATCCGGATGCTGTTGAAGCTTTTGCTAAATTTGATATACAAGCAAGTAAGGCTGGCCATTTATCTCGTAAAGAAAAGGAACTCATTTCAATCGCTGTTGCTCACGTAACAGGATGTGCCTATTGCATTGATGCCCATTCGAAAAAGGGGAAACAATTAGGAATTTCACGTGAAGAGATGGCAGAATCCATTTTTGTTGCAACAGCATTAAAAGCAGGTTCTGCACTCGCACATAGTGTAAATGCATTAAACGCATATGACGAAATTTGAAAAGTCAGATAGGAAGGGTTGTTACTATTGCTAAGGACGATATATACAGATAATGCTCCTAAAGCCATTGGGCCATATTCACAAGGAATTCAATTTAACGATATGATTTTTTTATCTGGCCAAATACCAGTAGACCCATCTACAAATGAAGTTGTTAAAGATGATATTGTTGTACAGACACAACAAGTCATGAATAATATTAAATCCATTCTTGAAAAAGAAAATATAACAATGGAGAATATCGTAAAAACTACAATCTTTGTAAAAAACATCGAACAATTCTCTATTATAAATGAAGTCTATGGAAGTTATTTTGAAAAGCATCGCCCGGCAAGGTCTACTGTGGAAGTCAGTCGCCTACCAAAAGATGTGCTTATTGAAATAGAGGTGATCGTTGCAATAAGTAAATAATTTCATAGATTCCCAAGTATGGAGGACAAACGAGTGAAAATTCCGAAAACATTAGCTTCGCTTGGATACCGTGATTACCGATTACTATGGTTTAGTTCTGCTTTAGCTAATTCAGGACAGTTTGCCTTCACTATTGCTGCAAGTTGGCTTATTTTCTCGATTTCCGAATCAACAGCATTAGTAGGAATGGTAATGTTTGCTTCGATGATTCCCGGTGTATTATTCGGACCGATTATTGGTGTATTGGTCGATCGAATACATCGTAGAAAATTATTAACGTTTGCCATATTTGTGAATGCAACCAATCTCGGGACCTTGACCATTTTATGTATAGTTGGCTTAGTTACTCCTTGGGGGATTATCGCTTGTGCATTTTTATTAGGTATTTGTTTCAATATCCAAATGACGTGTACAAATGCGATGATGCCAAATTTAATTCCGAAAGAAATCTTATTTAATGGTACTGCATTACAAGGTACAATCTCACATGGGGCCGGTTTTTTAGGTTCAGCGATTGCAAGCCCGATTCTTGTATTATTTGGTCCATATGCAGTATTTGGATTATGCTTTTTTCTTTATTTAGCAGCTGGAATTCAGTCATTATGGGTTCGCTTCTCACAAGCTATTCATATTACTAAACGGTTGAATATCAAAAATGTCTTTACACCTGTAATAGATGGATTTGTTTATATTAAGAGAACTCCATTACTAAAATTAATGATTATTATGGTGTTTTTTCATTGTTTCTTAACGATGGCATATACCTCTCTATTACCTGAATTTATTTCTACAGAAATAGGTGGAAATAGTGGAGTCTATGGAACATTAACGATGTTCATCGGTTTAGGTGCAATCATTGGAAACTTAAGTACAGCATCTATTTCGACGATGCGTGGTCAAGGGATTCTTTATATCGTAATGGCAATCGCTAGTGGACTCACTTTGTTCTTCCTAGGTTTAACCCAATCAGTATATATGGCATTCTTCATAGGAATTACAGTTGGGGGCACACAAGCAATTTTTATGGCAATTAATCTAGCATTTGTATTACGATTTGCCAATGATGAATTTCGCGGCAGGGTTGCAAGCGTCAACTTTATATTTGCATCAGGTGCCATGGCTTTAGGAAATTTCTTATATGGAGCAATCAGTGAATTTATACCACCTAAGCTAAATATGCTCACAACTGGAAGCATATTTGCCATCATAGTTGTCATCATGCTGGGGTTCTCATCTGGTTTACGGTCTCTCTATCAAAAACAAGAAAACATTACGACGGAACAACAAATATCAGCAAATATTTAGTAGGCAATACATGTTTCTAAATAACTTCTCCAACCCACCCATAAAAGAAAACCTTTATAGTGTTTCCAATTTCAATCGTTGCAATGGACATCCTTCTCACTTATATCACAATATAACAAACTATTAACCAATCAATATTTTTGACATGATTATAGTCCATCGGGTGCGATACATATTTTAAAGAAGGAGGTGATTATCAAGGAATTTTCACCGCGTCACCAAACCCTCTCGTCAAAGTAGCTCTTGTAAGAAAAGCTAAAGAATTTCGGAAATTCGATTCAAAAATTCATTTAAAAGCTAAAAGAGTTTGTATGATCAATTAATT
>NZ_JBALOX010000124.1:0-7692 GCF_036965165.1 Bacillus sp. JJ1521
GATTGAACAAGAGGTTGAAGTAACAGGAAAAACTCGTGAAGTAATCATCGCTCAAATGGAACGGAATCTTGAAGTAATGGAGAAGGCTGTTGAAAGAGGCTTGGCAGGTGTTTCATCTCACTCGGGTTTAACTGGTGGAGATGCCGTTCTGTTACAAAACTATATAGAAAAAGGAAACTTCTTAACTGGTAAAACAGTTCTAGATGCTGTAAGTAAGGCTGTTGCGACAAATGAAGTCAATGCTGCAATGGGCACAATTTGCGCAACACCAACTGCTGGCTCTGCAGGTGTTGTTCCTGGAACCTTGTTTGCCGTAAAGGAAAAATTGAATCCGACAAAGGATCAAATGATACAGTTTTTATTTACAGCCGGGGCATTTGGATTTGTTGTTGCAAACAATGCATCAATATCAGGTGCTGCAGGTGGCTGCCAAGCGGAAGTTGGTTCTGCTGCTGGGATGGCTGCAGCGGCAATTGTCGAAATGGCAGGAGGTACTCCACAGCAATCTGCTGAGGCCATGGCGATTACGCTGAAAAACATGCTTGGACTTGTCTGTGATCCAGTTGCTGGCCTTGTCGAGGTACCATGTGTTAAGCGCAATGCAATGGGAGCAGCCAATGCGATGGTGGCTGCCGATATGGCATTAGCAGGTGTTACAAGTCGAATTCCGTGTGATGAAGTAATCGATGCAATGTATAGAATAGGTCAAACTATGCCGACGGCGTTAAAAGAAACAGCACAAGGAGGGCTAGCGGCAACCCCGACAGGTCGTGCACTTGAGGCAAAGATCTTTGGGATTTCGCTAAACAAAGGTGAATAGTCATCTACAGCATCCTGTCACGGAAATTAAAGGAATCGGTGAAGAGACAGGAATACAGCTTAATGAGATGCATATTTTTACCATTCTTGACCTACTTTTATACTTTCCATATCGATTTGAAGATTATAGTTTACGAGACCTTGCTGACGTCAAGCATGAGGAGAAAATAACGATTGAGGGAAAAGTTCACAGTGAGCCACTGTTAACCTATTACAATCGTAAACGTTCACGCTTAACCTTCAGGGTTCTAGTAGGTCGCTATTTAATAACAGCGACCTGTTTCAATCGTCCGTATTTTAAAAACAAGATTTCGTTAAACGATACGATTACAATTACAGGAAAATGGGATCAACATCGGCAAACCATAACTGTAAGTGAGATTGTTTTCGGTCCCATGATTAAAGATAACAGCATAGAACCTGTGTATTCTGTAAAAGGAAAAATCACAGTAAAAGGAATAAAACGTTTTATTGCACTTGCCATGGGGCAGTATGGCAACCAAATTGAGGACAATCTTCCCGAGCAATTATTAACAACATATCGGCTTTTAGCGAAAAAGGATGCTATTAAAATCATGCATCATCCATCCAGTCATCAGGACTTAAAACAAGCTAGAAGACGTTTTGTCTATGAAGAGTTTCTGCTATTCCAATTAAAAATGCAGGCTTTAAGGAAGTTTGAACGGGAACAATCAGCGGGAGCTGCAATGGAGTATCAAACGGAAAAACTAGAAGATTTCATAAACCAACTACCATTTCCATTGACAAATGCCCAAAATCGGGTTGTTACTGAAATCATGAATGACCTTCGTTCATCATATCGCATGAATCGATTGCTTCAGGGTGATGTTGGTTCAGGAAAAACTGTTGTTGCAGCCATCTCTTTATATGCTGCAATCCTTTCGGGGTATCAAGGAGCACTAATGGTGCCAACAGAAATTTTAGCTGAACAGCATAACCATTCACTTGTTGAGTTGTTTTCTAATTACGGATTAAATATTCAGCTATTAACAAGCTCTGTGAAAGGTAAACGAAGAAGAGAAATTCTTGAGCAGCTTGAAGCGGGAGAAATCCATATTTTAGTCGGCACTCATGCGCTTATCCAGGATGAAGTCAATTTTCATAAACTTGGACTAGTAATAACGGATGAACAGCATCGGTTTGGTGTAGAGCAACGTAGGATTTTGCGTGAAAAAGGTGAAAATCCTGATGTCCTTTTCATGACTGCAACTCCAATACCAAGAACTCTTGCAATAACGGTATTTGGTGAGATGGATGTTTCAGTAATTGACGAAATGCCTGCGGGGCGGAAGAAAATTGAAACCTATTGGGTAAAGCATGAGATGCTGGAGCGGATTTTGGTATTTATAGAAAAAGAGCTTGCAAAAGGTAGACAAGCCTATGTAATTTGTCCATTGATTGAGGTATCTGATAAGTTGGATGTTCAAAATGCCATAGATGTTCATACAATGCTCTCCTTTCATTTTCAGAACAAAGCGAAAGTCGGCTTAATGCATGGAAGATTAAATGCGGATGAAAAAGAAGATGTGATGAGACAATTTAGTGAAAATGAAGTACAAATTCTTGTATCAACAACCGTTGTTGAGGTAGGTGTGAACGTGCCAAATGCGACTTTGATGGTGATTTATGATGCAGAACGTTTCGGTCTTTCACAGCTGCACCAGTTGCGTGGACGGGTAGGAAGAGGTAGTGAGCAGTCATATTGTATTCTTCTTGCTGATCCTAAGTCCGAGGTTGGAAAAGAAAGAATGCGTATCATGACAGAAACGAATGACGGCTTTGTGCTTTCGGAAAAAGACTTGGAGCTTCGTGGACCTGGGGACTTCTTTGGTCGCAAGCAAAGTGGTGTTCCTGAATTTAAGGTAGCGGATATGGTACATGATTATCGTACTTTAGAGGTAGCGCGAAATGATGCTACGAAACTAATAAATTCTCAAGTCTTTTGGGATGATCAATCCTACAAACACTTACGAGACGATTTATTACAAGCTGGCATTTTAGACGGGGAAAAACTGGATTAAAGCATATTCATCTAAGGCAGATTAAGAGGAGTTTTTCTTCTTGCAATCTGCTTTTTTTAATTATATACTAACTATTAGTACCTAGTCTTAAGAGCGCGGACGGTGTATTTGTAATGAGAAGGAATAAAAAAGAGCGGCAGCAATTACTTCAGGAAACGATAAAAGTAAATCCATTTATTACGGATGAAGACTTAGCCGAAAAATTTATGGTAAGTGTTCAAACGATTCGTTTGGACCGATTGGAATTGTCCATACCCGAACTTCGTGAGCGAATTAAGAATGTTGCTGAGAAAAAACTGGATGATGAAGTGAAAGCTTTGCCAATTGATGAAGTTATTGGTGAAATTATAGATATTGAGCTGGACCAAAATGCAATTTCAATCTTTGATGTAACAAATGAGCATGTGTTTAAACGAAATCAAATTGCACGTGGACACCATCTTTTTGCCCAAGCAAACTCATTAGCGGTTGCTGTTATTAATGATGAACTTGCCCTTACTGCCAAAGCGAATATTCGATTTACGAGACAGGTAAAAGTTGGGGAGAGAGTCGTTGCGAAAGCAAAAGTGAAGGGTTCACAGGAAAAGGGAAGAACAATCGTTGACGTTAATAGCTATGTTGGGAATGAACCCGTATTTTCTGGTGAATTTACAATGTATCGTTCTAATAAACAAGTAAAAACTGATTCATAATAGTGAACAATACAATTATTCAACTCCTAAAAGCGAACAAAAGGAATGATACAAGATGAAACTTGCAATAGATGCAATGGGCGGAGATCATGCACCAGAGGAAATTGTAAAGGGCACAATGATTGCATTAAAACATTATAAAGACCTTGAAGTAACCTTAATTGGTGATGAAGCGAAAATTCGTCAATACATAACTGAAGAAGAAAGAATAACAATCATACATACAACAGAAATTATTGAAAGTACGGATGAGCCTGTTAGGGCTGTTCGACGAAAAAAGAATGCATCCATGGTCTTAATGGCAAAAGAGGTAAGTGAGGGACGTGCAGATGCCTGTATTTCAGCTGGAAATACGGGGGCTCTCATGACGGCAGGACTTTTTATTGTTGGTAGAATCGAAGGAATAGAACGTCCAGCATTAGCGCCTACTCTCCCTACTTTAGATAAAAAGGGTTTCCTCATGTTGGATGTGGGTGCAAATGTTGATGCAAAGCCTGAGCACTTGCTTCAATATGCCATTATGGGATCCATCTATTCCGAAAAAGTTCGAGGAATTGCAAATCCTAGAATAGGTTTATTGAATGTCGGAACAGAAGATAAAAAAGGGAATGAACTTACCAAACATGCTTTTGAATTACTCAAAGAAACAAATCTCAATTTCGTCGGAAACATCGAGGCAAGGGATTTACTAGACGGAGTGGCCGATGTTGTTGTTACAGATGGATTTACAGGAAATGTAGCCCTAAAAACAATTGAAGGTACTGCCCTTTCCATGTTTAAAATGCTTAAAACAGCTTTTACGAGCAATCTAAAGAGTAAATTAGCGGCAGGACTTTTAATGCCAGAGTTAAAAGTTTTAAAAAAGACGTTGGATTACTCAGAGTATGGTGGAGCGGGATTATTTGGCTTAAAGGCACCAGTTATTAAAGCTCATGGTTCATCAGACGCAAATGGTTTGTTTAGTGCGGTAAGACAAACATACGAGATGGTTGAAAAAGATGTTGCAGGAACAATCCGTAAAACATTAGAAGAGATCAATCCAAAAGTAAAAGTAAATGAATAGGGGGAATGTAGAATGAGCAAGATTGCATTCGTTTTTCCAGGACAAGGTTCACAAATTGTAGGAATGGGGAAGGAATTAGCAGATTCTTCAGCAGTGGTTCAAGATATTTTTACAAGAGCTGATAAGGCTTTAGGAGAAGAACTTTCTTCTCTGATCTTTACCGGAACCCAGGAAACACTCACATTAACAATGAATGCACAGCCATCACTTTTAACTACGAGCATTGCAATACTTGAAAAATTCAAAGAAGCAAATATAACACCCGGGTATGTTGCTGGACATAGTCTTGGTGAGTACACGGCCTTAGTAGCTTCTGGAGCACTAAGCTTTGAAGATGCTGTACGTACGGTTCGTAAACGCGGTGAATTTATGGAGGAAGCCGTTCCAGCTGGCCAAGGAACGATGGCTGCAATTCTTGGAATGAGCAGTGAGGACTTACAAGCTGTGACAGATGAAATTTCATCTGCTGGTCATCCTGTTCAACTTGCAAATATCAACTGCCCGGGTCAAATTGTAATTTCAGGGGCTGCAGAAGGTGTTAAGCAAGCTTGTGAGTTGGCTAAGGAAAAAGGGGCGAAACGTGCAATTCCTCTTGAGGTAAGCGGACCTTTCCATTCAGTATTAATGGAACCTGCAGCAGAAAAATTACGTTCAGTACTAGAACAAATCGAAATAAAGGATGCAAATGTTCCTGTGATAGCAAATGTGAACGCGCAGGAAATGACGTCTGCTGATCAAATTAAAGAAAATCTAGTTAAGCAATTGTATTCGCCTGTACTATGGGAAAATTCTGTTCAATACATGCTCGACCAAGGTGTAGATACCTTTATCGAAATTGGCCCTGGTAAGGTACTCTCTGGATTAATTAAGAAAGTAAATCGTAGGGTTGCCACATATGCAATAAGCGATATAGAAACACTTGAAGCAACAATTCAAGCATTAAAGGAGGGAAATTAAGATGTTAAATGGCAAAGTAGCATTGGTTACTGGGGCTTCACGTGGAATCGGTCGCACGATTGCAGTTGAGCTTGCAAAAGCGGGTGCGAAGGTTGCAGTAAACTATTCCGGCAGTGAGCAAAAAGCGAATGAAGTTGTCGATGAAATCAAAGCTTTAGGACAAGAAGCTTTTGCGATTCAAGCAAATGTATCAGATGCAGATTCAGTTGCGAATATGGTAAAAGAGGTTATTTCAACTTTCGGTAGTCTTGATATACTTGTTAATAATGCAGGCATTACAAGAGATAATTTATTAATGAGAATGAAAGAAGAGGAATGGGATGATGTCATGAATATCAACCTAAAAGGTGTATTCCTCACAACAAAAGCTGTAACAAGACAAATGATGAAGCAACGTTCTGGTAAAATTATTAATATAGCCTCTATCGTAGGTGTTAGTGGAAATCCTGGGCAAGCTAACTATGTTGCAGCAAAAGCTGGTGTTATCGGTTTAACAAAAACAGCTGCAAAAGAATTAGCTAGTCGTAATATTAATGTTAACGCAGTTGCTCCAGGATTTATTACGACAGATATGACTGATAAACTTCCTGAAGATGTGAAGAACGAAATGCTAAAATTAATTCCTCTTGCTAGATTTGGTGAAACAACAGATATCTCGGGAGTTGTTTTATTCTTAGCATCAGATCATAGCAAATATATGACTGGTCAAACCCTCCATATTGACGGTGGAATGGTAATGTAACAAGATTGGTTGATAAAGGTGCTTGCGCTTTTCTAGTAAAACCAAATATAATACTTTGAGGGGAGGTGAATAGAAATGGCAGATGTTTTAGAGAGAGTAACAAAAATCGTTATTGACCGCTTAGGTGTAGAAGAATCAGCAGTAACTTTAGAGGCTTCATTTAAAGATGATCTTGGAGCGGATTCACTAGACGTAGTTGAACTAGTTATGGAACTTGAGGACGAGTTCGACATGGAAATTTCAGACGATGAGGCTGAAAAAATTTCTACAGTTGGTGACGCTGTTAATTACATAAAAAGCCAGCTATAATGTTTTGTATAATGTAAAGGTCCCGTTTTTAACGGGACCTTCTCAATGTCTAGTACAAGCGCCTAGCCCCTCATGGTCTAATGTTCTGTGTCAAGAAAAGTCAAAGAACGACTTTTTTTGCCACAGAACATTAGCTTGTCGGACTTGCGCAGGAGTTGCTGACGTCTACTTTTGCCACAGGGCGTGGCGGTACTTAGTAGACGTTCCACTCCCATGGCGCTTGCACTTTTCTAATTGGAGGTCAATAAGGTGAAGCGGATAAATAAAGACAATGGCAATAAGTTTACTCCGAAATTTAAAGCTTTTCAAGAGCGACTAGGGATTCAATTTCAAAATGAGAGTCTACTTATTCAGGCATTTACACATTCATCTTATGTGAATGAGCATCGAAAAAAGCCGCATGAGGACAATGAACGGCTTGAGTTTTTAGGAGATGCTGTTTTAGAGTTAACCATTTCCAAGTTTTTATTTAAAAAGTTTCCAATTATGAGCGAGGGTGAATTAACGAAGATGCGGGCAGCAATTGTTTGTGAACCGTCTTTAGTCACATTTGCAAACGATCTAAAATTTGGAGAACTTGTTTTACTAGGAAAAGGTGAAGAAATGACTGGTGGAAGAGAGCGACCTGCCCTACTAGCAGATGTATTTGAAGCATTTATTGGGGCGCTATACCTTGATAAAGGTCTAGACGTTGTAAACCAGTTTTTAGATCAAACAGTGATTCCTAAAATTAATTCGGGTGCTTTTTCTCATGTGATGGATTATAAGAGTCAGCTTCAAGAGCTTGTACAACGAGATGGGTCTGGAAGTATCGAATATAAGGTACTCCAAGAAAAAGGACCAGCTCATAGTCGTGAATTTGTTTCAAGGGTATCCCTAAATGGGGAAGAACTAGGGACAGGCACAGGTAGATCGAAAAAAGAAGCTGAGCAGCACGCAGCAGAAATTGCTTTGAAAAAGCTAAAGAACAAACAACAATAAGCAAGCAGTGCCCCACGATTTCGTGGGGTTAACTTTTTATTCAGTAGAAGTAAACCACTTCTGCTGAATAAAAGTTAAAGCCTCCGG
>NZ_JBALOX010000124.1:7732-17296 GCF_036965165.1 Bacillus sp. JJ1521
CCAGTAAAAGCCTGATTGGTTCAACTAACAATCTGTGGGATATAGATTCCACAGATTGAAGTTTCACTGTATCTCGCAGTAAGATCGAAGACTAAAGACGCCACATCCTGTGGCAACGTCTTCATGACCCACATCGTGTGGGCCTAAAAATCGGGCGCAAATACGCCTTGGCGTATTTGATTTTGCCTATTACCAATCCATTAAAAAGTAATCCAATAAAATACTAGTTTGTGTTAAAATATGTAGGACTTGAAATTGTAGTTAAGGGGGAAGTTTATGTTCCTCAAACGTTTAGATATAGTAGGATTTAAATCGTTTGCTGAAAGAATTGCAGTAGATTTTGTACCTGGTGTAACGGCTGTCGTTGGACCCAATGGTAGTGGGAAAAGTAATATTACAGACGGGATCCGTTGGGTTCTTGGAGAACAGTCGGCAAAATCATTGCGTGGCACGAAAATGGAAGATATCATTTTCGCAGGAAGTGACAGCCGTAAAGCGTTGAATGTGGCTGAAGTGACATTAACATTGGATAACGCGGACCACTTTTTACCAATCGATTATCATGAAGTGAGTGTAACACGCCGTGTCTATCGATCTGGTGAAAGTGAATTTTTAATAAATAAACAAGCATGTCGACTAAAGGATATTGTTGATTTATTTATGGATTCAGGACTTGGCCGAGAAGCTTTTTCAATCATCAGCCAGGGGAAAGTAGAAGAAATTTTAAGCAGTAAAGCTGAGGAACGAAGAAGCATATTTGAAGAGGCTGCAGGGGTTTTAAAGTACAAAACCCGTAAAAAGAAAGCAGAATATAAGCTAGCCGAAACACAGGAGAATTTAAATCGGGTTAACGACATCATTCATGAGCTCCAGGCGCAGATAGAACCACTGCAAATTCAGTCTTCAATTGCGAAAGACTACCTTGAGAAAAAAGCAGAACTGGAAACAATTGAAGTCGGTTTAACCGTGTTTGAAATTGAGGATCTTCACGAAAAATGGGAGAAGCTATCAAAGCTTGTTGAAGAGCATAGAGAGCATGAACTTGCCTTAAACACAAAACTCCAAAGCAAGGAAGCAAAAATTGAGGAGTTACGAACCGGGATCGAGGCTACAGATTCATCCATACATGAACTTCAACAACTTCTTTTACGTACAAGTGAGGAGTTAGAAAAATTAGAAGGTCGAAAAGAAGTTTTAAAAGAACGCAAAAAAAATGCGACGCAGAATAAAGGACAGCTTGAAAATTCAATTCTTGAGTGGTCGCAAAAGCACGAAAGCTTAACCAAAAGAAAACAAAGTGAACAACATGAGTTATTAAAGCTAAGTGAAGAAGTAAAGGAACTTGAAAAACAATTAAAAGAAAAACAAATTTTACTTGCCTCGTATGATCAAAACATTGAAGAAAAAATCGAGAACTTAAAAAGCGATTATTTTGAATTGCTTAATAAACAAGCCTCTTATCGCAACGAAGTGGGTTATATTAAGGAACAGCTTTCACTACAAGATGCGAAAGTAAATCGTTTAGATGAATCAAATCAAAAATACTTATCAGAGCGCAAGGAAATAGTTGATGAAAAAGTTCGACTCCAAACAAAGCTTTCTGTTATAGAGCAAGAAATTAATCATCAAATTGTTTCTTTTAGAGACTTACAAGCTAAGCTAGAAAATAGTAAGAAAAATTATCAGAAGCAAGAAAGTATGCTCTATCAAGCATACCAATATCTACAACAAACGAAATCAAGAAAAGAAATGCTTGAAGAAATGCAGGATGATTATTCTGGTTTCTTCCAAGGTGTTAAGGAAGTATTAAAAGCAAGAAATGATCAGCTAGAAGGAATTGAAGGTGCAATTGCCGAGCTAATTCATGTTCCAAAAGATTATGAAACTGCCATTGAAATTGCTTTGGGTGCAGCAACGCAGCATATCGTCGTGGATAACGAAAAAAATGCAAGAACTGCAATCCAGTATTTAAAGAAAAATTCTTATGGTCGAGCGACATTTTTACCGATGAATGTTATTAAGGAACGTTCGATTCCGGCAGCACAGCTTGTGGCAATCAAGGGACATTCGGCATTTATTGGTATAGCTTCTGAATTAATTACCTTTGAAGGTAAATATCACTCCGTTATGGCAAATTTGTTGGGAACCATATTGATTACAACAGATTTAAAAGGCGCGAATGAACTCGCATCTCTTGTAGGACATAAGTATCGAGTTGTTACCCTTGAAGGTGATGTTGTCAATCCGGGTGGTTCAATGACCGGGGGAGCCGTAAAACAGAAAACAAATTCTTTACTTAGCCGAGGTCGGGAGCTTGAGTCCGTTATAGAAAAGCTTGCTGATATGGAAGTTAAAACTGCTCAACTCGAAAAAACAGTTAAGGATAAGAAAAAGATAATCGCCGAACAAGAAAACATGCTTGAAAAACTTCGTCAAGCTGGTGAAACATTGCGCTTAAAAGAGCAAAGCATTAAAGGAGAATACCGCGAAGTTGCTTTAAAAGAGCAAAATGTGAACGAGCATTTGGAATTGTATGATGAAGAGAAGCTACAATATCAAGTAGATAAGGAAAGAATGACTGGTCGATTAGAAGAGCTGAAAACCGAATTAGCTAATCTAGAAGGGGAGCTTCACTCATTAGATGAAACCATCAGCCAGCTTAATTCGCAAAAATCCGACCAACAGACCTCCCGGGAAACTGTGCAAATAGAAATTACCGATCAAAAGGTTTTTTTAGCGAGAAAAAAACAAGCACTTGAACATCAACAAGAGAAAATGAATCTCTTAGAAGAAGAAATGAATGATGCGTATGCTAGACTTTCTGATCTGAAAGAGGATTTATCGCTACTTGATAATGAAATGACTTCAAGTAACTCGGGTGAAATGGAGCTTGAAGAAGCTGCAAAGCAAAAATCCAATGATAAAAATGAAACTATTCAAATGATCAGCAATAAAAGAGAGCATCGCTTAAAACTTCAAACGACACTTGAAGATCTCGAACGTGAATTAAAGGAATCGAGACGTCAACATAAGCAGCTTGTTGATATCTTAAAGGATGAAGAGGTTAAGGTGAATCGCTTGGATGTTGAATTGGAAAATTGTTTAACGCATCTTCGTGAGGAATATTTATTAACCTATGAAGCTGCAAAAGAACAATTTCCGCTTCAAATTGAAGTTTCTGAAGCAAGAAAGAAGGTAAAACTAATAAAGCTTGCAATTGAGGAACTTGGTACAGTAAACCTTGGCGCAATCGATGAGTATGACAGGGTTTCTGAGCGATATACGTTCTTGTCTGAACAGCAAAATGACCTGCAAGAAGCAAAAGATACATTGTTCCTGGTAATAGACGAAATGGATGATGAAATGAAAAAGAGATTTGAATCTACTTTTACAAATATTCGCTCCCATTTTGAATCAGTTTTTCAAGCTTTGTTTGGTGGTGGACGAGCAGATCTTCGTCTGACAGATCCTAATGATCTTCTAAATACAGGTGTTGACATTGTGGCTCAGCCGCCAGGAAAAAAACTGCAAAACCTAGGTCTTTTATCCGGTGGAGAAAGAGCATTGACCGCAATTGCGTTGTTATTTTCAATCCTTAAAGTTCGTCCAGTCCCCTTCTGTGTATTGGATGAGGTTGAGGCTGCGCTCGATGAAGCAAATGTATTCCGCTTTGCGCAATATTTAAAGAAATATAGTAAAGAAACCCAGTTTATTGTGATCACTCACCGTAAAGGCACAATGGAAGAAGCAGATGTATTATATGGAGTGACCATGCAGGAATCAGGTGTTTCGAAGCTTGTTTCAGTTCGTCTTGAAGAAACGAAGGAATTGGTTACCAAAAGCTAAATTGAAAGGGGATTGACATGAGTTTTTTTAAGAAATTAAAGGATAAGATTACAAATCAGGCTGATGCAGTGACTGAAAAATTTAAAGATGGTTTATCTAAAACTCGTAATTCCTTTTCCGAACGAGTGAATGATTTAGTTGCTCGCTATCGAAAGGTTGATGAGGACTTTTTTGAAGAGCTTGAAGAAATTTTAATTGCAGCTGACGTCGGTGTTTCCACCGTTATGGAACTAATTGATGAATTAAAGATGGAAGTAAAGAAAAGAAATATTCAAGATACAAAAGAGGTTCAAAGTGTTATCTCAGAAAAACTTGTTGAAATATACCAAGGTGCTGAGGAAAAATCTCCAAAGCTGAATATTCAGGATGAAGGACTTACTGTCATTTTAGTTGTCGGTGTGAATGGTGTTGGTAAAACAACATCAATTGGGAAAATTGCAAATCGCCTAAAAAATGAAGGTAAATCTGTCCTGTTAGCTGCGGGAGATACGTTCCGTGCCGGTGCGATTCAGCAGCTGGAAGTTTGGGGTGACCGCGTTGGTGTAGAGACAATCAAACAATCTGAAGGATCAGATCCAGCAGCGGTTATGTATGATGCGGTTCAAGCGGCAAAATCTCGTAATGTTGATGTGTTGATATGCGATACAGCGGGGCGTCTTCAAAACAAAGTGAACCTAATGAAAGAACTTGAAAAAGTAAAACGTGTCATCGAGCGTGAATTACCGGGGGCTCCGCATGAAGTGTTATTAGTTCTCGACGCGACAACTGGACAAAACGCTCTAACTCAAGCGAAAACATTTTCAGCGGCTACAGATGTAACAGGAATTGTATTAACAAAACTAGACGGAACAGCAAAGGGTGGAATTGTCCTGGCGATTCGAAATGAATTAAACATTCCTGTTAAACTTATTGGATTAGGAGAAAAAGTGGACGACCTCCAAGAATTCGATGCGCAAAACTACGTCTACGGCTTGTTTGCAGATCTAGTTGAAAAAACAGAAGAATAAACAAAAATTAAGAGTCTGATTTCTTGAGGCTCTTTTTATACTTTTATTAAAGTAAAGTAAATTGACTTGACAACCTATTGGGAAATGGGTAAACTAGTGCTTGTAAAGGTATTTCACTTAACAAGGGGGAGATACTATGCTTGAAAAAACAACTAGAATGAATTATCTCTACGATTTTTATCAATCGTTGTTAACACCAAAGCAAAGAAACTATATGTCTTTATATTACCTAGATGACTTTTCCCTTGGTGAAATAGCAGAGGAATATGAGATTAGTCGTCAAGCTGTTTATGACAATATCAAGCGCACAGAGACAATGCTTGAAGAGTATGAGGAAAAACTGTTACTATTTCAGAAATTTCAAGAGCGCAGAAAACTGATTACTGAGCTAAAACGACTTTCACATGAATATGATGATAGCTTAGAGCTTGAAAATGTGATACAGTTGCTTGAGAAATTAGAATAGGAGGCGGCAAGAATGGCATTTGAAGGATTAGCCGACCGACTGCAAGGAACACTACAGAAAATTCGCGGTAAGGGAAAAGTATCAGAATCCGATGTAAAGGAAATGATGCGTGAGGTTCGT
This sequence comes from Bacillus sp. JJ1521, assembly GCF_036965165.1. Taxonomy (NCBI): domain Bacteria; kingdom Bacillati; phylum Bacillota; class Bacilli; order Caryophanales; family Bacillaceae; genus Bacillus; species Bacillus sp. JJ1521. Next base: position 13,172 of record NZ_JBALOX010000124.1, read on the forward strand.
CTTGCCCTTCTTGAAGCAGACGTTAACTTCAAAGTTGTCAAGGATTTTGTAAAACGTGTTAGCGAAAGAGCTGTTGGACAAGAAGTAATGAAAAGCTTAACTCCAGGACAACAAGTTATTAAAGTCGTTCAGGAGGAGCTTACCGCTTTGATGGGTGGCGAGCAAAGTAAACTTGCGGTAGCCAAAAGACCGCCAACTGTTATTATGATGGTTGGTTTACAAGGTGCAGGTAAAACAACCACTACAGGTAAGCTTGCAAATCTATTACGAAAAAAACATAATCGTAAACCACTTCTTGTAGCTGCTGACATCTATCGTCCAGCTGCAATTGACCAATTGCAAACTTTGGGAAAACAACTTAATATGCCGGTCTTTTCACTGGGAGACAAAATTAGTCCTGTTGAAATTGCAAAGCAAGCAATCGAAAAGGCGAAAGAGGAGCATAACGACTATGTATTAATCGATACTGCCGGTCGTTTACACATCGATGAAGAACTCATGGATGAGCTCAAGCAAGTCAAACAAGTCGCACAGCCTGATGAGATTTTCCTTGTTGTCGATGCAATGACAGGACAGGATGCAGTCAACGTGGCACAAAGCTTTAATGATTTATTAGGGTTAACTGGTGTAGTTTTAACAAAGCTTGATGGAGATACCCGTGGTGGGGCAGCATTATCTGTTAAGGCTGTAACCAATACACCAATTAAATTTGTGGGTCTTGGTGAAAAACTAGATGCGTTAGAAGCATTCCACCCGGAACGTATGGCATCTCGGATATTAGGGATGGGAGATGTACTTTCTCTTATCGAAAAAGCCCAAGCCTCTGTTGATGAGGATAAAGCAAAAGAGTTAGAAAAGAAATTTAAGTCAATGTCTTTCACATTTGATGATTTCCTTGAACAGTTAGCACAGGTGCGTAAAATGGGTCCGCTTGATGAGATTTTGGGTATGCTCCCTGGTGCTAACAAAATGAAGGGTCTGAAGAATGTTCAGGTTGATGATAAACAAATCGGCCATGTTGAAGCGATCATTCGCTCTATGACAAAAGTCGAAAGAGAACAACCTGAAATCATCAATTCAAGTCGCAAAAAGCGAATTGCAAAAGGTAGCGGTCGAACTGTTCAAGAAGTAAACCGTCTATTAAAGCAATTCGAAGACATGAAGAAAATGATGAAACAAATGACAAACATGACAAAAGGTAAGAAAAAAGGATTAAAGTTTCCTTTTATGTAAGGAATAAATGTAGTAATGATAACTATTTCATAGATGTAAAGAAAAAACACTTTACAAACAGATGTGGAACAGTTAATATTATATCTTGTTGAAATAATTTCGGAGGTGCTATATAAAATGGCAGTAAAAATTCGTTTAAAACGCATGGGAGCAAAAAAATCTCCTTTCTATCGTATCGTTGTAGCTGATTCTCGTTCACCACGTGATGGACGTCAAATTGAAACACTTGGAACTTATAATCCAGTTGTTCAACCTGCAGAGGTTAAAATTGATGAAGAATTAGCATTAAAATGGTTACAAACTGGTGCAAAACCATCTGATACTGTTCGTAACTTGTTCTCTAAACAAGGTATTATGGAAAAATTCCATAACGCAAAAAACGGTAAGTAATGGGTAACCTACAGATGAAAGAGTTAATTAAAACAATCGTACAGCCGCTTGTTGATCATCCTGAGGAAGTTGAAGTAAGTGAGACTTCCGACAACCGCAATATCACGTATTTACTAAGTGTAAATAAAGAGGATATGGGTAAAATCATCGGGAAACAAGGCCGTGTCATTAAGGCGATTAGAACTGTTGTCTATGCAGCAGGAACAGGCCATAATAAACGAATTCATCTAGAAATTAACGAATGATAAGTTGGAAAAGGGAGAGGGAAACCTCCCCCTTTTTTTCTATCAAAAACATAAGGGTTGGTGCCTGTGAAAATCATCCAAACAGTTGAAGTGAAACAAATTTTAACGGAAATCAGTAAAGTAAAGCTCATTGGCTCTTTGCAATCGAACAGAGACCAACTTCTTAAAGAGTGCGACCAACTTAAATTTGAACTTAAAAAGATGGAAAAACTGAAGAAATTTGATCCTGTTAAAATCAAACAATATTTTACAAATGAAATAGATCTTAGACAGGAAAAAGTCAAACAACTTGAGTTTCAAATCGAACAAATACATATGCTACCACTAGGCAGTGAAATTAAAGAAAAAGAAGTTCAATCCATTATTGACATAAATGTAGGTGACAACTGGGATGAAACAACAACTGCACGAACAATTGTAATCAAAGAAGGTATAGTTAAAGAAATTCGTTAGGGGTGAAAAAATGGACAAATGGTATAACGTTGGTAAAATTGTGAATACACACGGAATTAAAGGTGAGGTCCGCATTATCTCAAGAACGGATTTTCCAGAGGAACGATATAAGGTAGGAAATACGTTACATATTTTTCTGGAAGACAAAGATCCGTTTGAAGTTAAAGTCCAATCATACCGAACTCATAAAAATTTTGATTTAGTTACCTTTGAGGGCTATGACAACGTAAATGATGTAGAGACATTTAAAGGAGCACTTGTCAAAGTTCATGAAAGTCAGCTCGGTGAATTAGAGGACGGAGAATATTACTTCCATGAAATAATCGGTTGTACGGTTGTAACAGAGGAAGGCGAAGAGTTAGGGACAATTAAAGAGATTTTGACACCAGGTGCTAATGATGTTTGGGTTGTAAAGGGAGCAAGAGGTAAAGAAATCTTAATTCCGTTTATTGATGATATCGTAAAGGAAATTGATATCCAGGAAAAAAGAATCAGTATTCACCTCATGGAAGGATTAATTTAATATGAAAATTGATATCTTAACCCTGTTCCCAAACATGTTTAATGGTGTATTAGGTGAATCCATTTTAAAAAAGGCTCAGGAAAAAGAAAAGGTTTCGTTTAGAGTTGTGAATTTCCGTGAATACGCTGATAACAAGCATCAGAAGGTTGATGATTATCCATATGGAGGCGGAGCCGGTATGGTATTGATGCCTCAGCCGATCTTTGATGCGGTCGAGGATTTAACGAAACAAACAGTAACCAAACCGAAGGTGATTCTTCTATGCCCTCAAGGTGAAAGATTCACCCAACAAAAAGCTGAAAACTTGGCAAAGGAAGAACACCTCATTTTTATCTGTGGTCATTATGAGGGCTATGATGAAAGAATCCGTGAACACTTGAGTACAGAAGAGATTTCAATTGGTGATTTTGTCTTAACCGGTGGCGAGCTTGCAGCAATGGTTATTTCCGATAGTGTCGTACGGCTTTTGCCAGGTGTTTTGGGAAATGAGGATTCACCTGTCCTTGATTCCCATAGTACAGGATTATTGGAGCATCCCCATTATACAAGGCCGGCAGATTTTAGGGGGATGACCGTTCCGGAAGTGTTATTATCAGGTAATCATATGCATATTGAAGAATGGCGGGAAAAAGAATCTCTTCGTCGAACCTATAAAAGAAGACCAGATTTACTAGAAAAGTACCATCTATCTACAAAACAAGAAAAATGGGTAGAAGAATTTAAATTAGATGAAGAGTAGGTATTGCAACGACAACAGGATTATGGTAATATACTCTTTGTGACTTGGGCAAATTGTCCGTTGTCTTATTAAGATGTTCCGCTGCAATGAATGGATATTGGTAAGAGCATCTGTTGGAAGGAGTTGAAAAGACGATGCAAAACATTATTGAAGAAATCACAAAAGAACAATTAAGAACTGACCTTCCAGTATTCCGTCCTGGAGATACTGTACGTGTACACGTGAAAGTTATCGAGGGTACTCGTGAGCGTATTCAGGTATACGAAGGTGTTGTGATTAAGCGTCGTGGTGGAGGAGTTAGTGAAACATTCACTGTTCGTAAGGTATCTTACGGAGTAGGTGTTGAACGTACATTCCCAGTGCATACACCAAAAATTGCGAAGCTTGAAGTAGTACGCCGTGGTAAAGTACGCCGTGCGAAATTATACTACTTACGCGAACTTCGTGGTAAAAAAGCACGTATTAAAGAAATTCGATAATAAAAAAGAAAGGAGCTTGTATAAAAATAACAAGCTCCTTTTACATTTGTGCAAGGAATAATT
>NZ_JBALOX010000124.1:17389-33705 GCF_036965165.1 Bacillus sp. JJ1521
AAATGAAATTTGGGAATGGATAAAAGCGTTAGCCATTGCCGTTATTTTAGCAGCTGTGATACGTTATTTTTTCTTTGCGCCGATTGTGGTAGACGGGGAATCAATGATGCCAACTCTACATGACAAAGACCGTATGATCGTCAACAAAATTGGCTATAAGGTCGGTAAACCGGATCGCTTTGACATTGTTGTCTTCCATGCAACAGTAGAAAAAGATTACATCAAGCGCATAATCGGATTACCAGGTGATCGAATTGAATACAAAAACGATATCCTTTATATTAATGGTGAAACGTATGACGAACCGTATCTCGATGATTATAAGAAAAATCTAATCGATGGACCGCTCACAGACCCATTTGTTTTAGAAGAAGTTCCAGAAGGACATCTTTTTGTTATGGGGGATAATCGTCGCTATAGCAAAGACTCACGTCATATCGGTCCAGTCCCTATAAGTGAAGTCCTAGGTGAAACAAGCCTGATCTACTGGCCGCTGTCTGACTTTGGTATTGTAAAGTAATCTAATAGCAAAAACATTCATAAATATAAACCATATAAGTTGGTGAAGAACGTTGACAATTCAATGGTTTCCGGGCCATATGGCAAAAGCAAGGAGACAAGTTACAGAAAAACTTTCACTCATTGATATCGTGTTCGAACTTGTTGATGCCAGAATTCCTGCATCATCACGAAACCCAATGATTGATGAAATCATTAAAAATAAGCCAAGACTGCTGCTATTGAACAAAGCTGATATGGCCGATCCAAAAGTGACAAAGGAATGGATCGAGTACTATAAAGAAAATGGTGTACATGCCCTCGCCATTAATTCACAAGCTGGTAATGGCATGAAACAGATTGTGAGTGAAGCAAGGGTAATTTTAAAAGAGAAATTCGACAAAATGGCAGCAAAGGGAATTCGTCCACGCGCTATACGTGCGTTAATCGTTGGAATCCCTAATGTAGGAAAATCGACTCTAATCAATCGTTTAGCTAAGAGAAATATCGCGCAAACGGGTGATCGCCCTGGTATAACAAAGGCGCAGCAGTGGATCAAGGTTGGCAAAGAACTAGAGCTTCTAGATACTCCTGGAATTTTATGGCCAAAATTTGAGGATCAAGAAGTTGGTTTAAAACTAGCGACTACTGGTGCGATTAAAGATACAATCTTAAACTTACAAGATATTGCAGTATATGCACTTAGATTTTTAGAGGAAAACTATCCCGAAAATTTAAAGGAACGCTTTAACCTCGAAGAAATTCCGGAAGATATTGTCCTGCTTTTTGACGAAATTGCAAAGCGACGTGGCACTAGGATGTCTGGTGGAGTAACAGACTACGATAAAACAGCTGAATTAATTATTCGAGAAATCCGAACTGAAAAATTAGGGAGTCTCACATTTGAAAAACCGTAAAGGCTCGCACAATGCGAGTCTTCATTTTTTTTCGAAAATGTCGATATAACATACATAGAGTAATCGAAATTGAAGGTGAAAGAATGTCACAGTTAACAATCAAAGAAATCGAAGAAAAACTGGCCACAATACTTCACGGAGATGATCCGTTTCTAAAAGAATGTGAACATGATTCCCGAAAAGGGGTTCAGACCCTGTTGAAACGCTGGAAAAGGAAAAAAGGTGAGGAAAAGGCGCTAGAACAACAATATAAAGAAATGACCCAATATGAACAAGCCCTTTTTAAAAATGGATTTACATATATTGCAGGTGTCGATGAAGTCGGGCGTGGCCCATTGGCAGGACCAGTTGTGGCAGCAGCCGTCATTTTGCCTCAAGATGCATATTTGCCAGGATTAAATGATTCAAAGAAACTGTCTGAACAAAAAAGAGAAGAGCTATTCCAACAAATTAATGCATCTGCCATTTCCATCGGGATTGGGATTATACCTTCTAATGTAATTGATAATGTTAATATTTATCAAGCCACAAAGCAGGCCATGAAAAAGGCTATATTAGGTTTATCTATAAAGCCTGACCATCTGTTAGTCGACGCAATGGAAATACCAATTGATATCTCACAAACATCAATCATAAAAGGAGATGCGAACAGTGTGTCCATTGCCGCAAGCTCCATCATCGCAAAAGTAACTAGAGACCGTCTAATGGTGCGCTTAAGTCACGAATATCCACAATACGGATTTGAAAAACATATGGGATATGGAACGGCATACCATCTTGAAGCGCTTAAGAAACATGGTGTGACTAGTGAACATCGTCGTTCATTTGCTCCGGTACGAGAGTTAATAGAGGAAAAATGATGATACCAATCCACATACTTCAAGCATTAATAAAGAGTGAAGCCTTTCAAAAGCTTCACTCCCTTTCAAATGCAAGTCAAAGTGAACAAAAAACACAAAAATCTACCACCAACCTAACTAGCTTATTACCTGTACTACAGGGAGAAATATCTGAAAATATAGCCCAACAAAGCCGTATGCTTCAAACGGATACTGTTGAACTAACATCGAATGACTCAAACGAATTGTTCCAGCAACAAATTACATTTCAGAACCCAACTTATAAGAATTTTTCAATTCGAATGGATGGAAGGAAGAAAAACGGTGAAATAGATCCTGATTATTGCCATCTCCTTTTTTCGTTAGAACTCAACCATTTAAAAGAGGTGGTGATTGATGTTAAGGTTCAAAATCGTATTCTATCGATTGCCATCTTTAATGATACTGAAGGAATTGGGTCGGTAGTTGAAGAACTGAAATCTACGCTCCAAACCAATTTGGAGCAACATGGTTATCTTCTTTCATCAATAAAGATTGTTAACCCAACTACACGAGATAAACGACCTGAAAAAACAATACTTGAAGGAATTAATGAAAGAGTGGATTTAAAAATATGAAAAAATCATCGGTAGATCATAAGACGAAGGCAGTTGCTTTGTCATACGATGAAAAGGTCGATTCCGAGCCAAAGGTTGTTGCAAAAGGACAAGGGATCATTGCTCAAAATTTAATCGAGATGGCTAAGAAACATGAGATTCCAATTCAGGAGGATATTGCATTAGTTGAGTTATTAGGGGAACTTAAATTAAATGAGGGGATTCCTGAGGCATTATACCAGGTTATTGCAGAGGTCTTTGCGTTTATTTATCAAATGGAAAAAGGCGTTGAAAATCGGGATAAATAGTTTTTTGATATAGTATTTTTAAAAATTAGCAGAAAAAAAGAACAAATTCATGCTAAATGGTAGACAAGCTGTATTTTCAGTTATAAAATGAAAGCGCAGTCTAATTTTTGTCTAGTTTGCGTCATTATGACGGGTAAAGTCCTGTCATTAAAGTGACGTAATTTTCTATGTAAATATGATTTTTCAGAAAAATTGTAATTATCATAGAAAGTTTAAAAAAGAAAATGTATAATAACATTTGGACTGACAAAAAATTCTTTGCTTTTTTTACATAAGAATGGAGGATGGGAAATGAATATCCATGAGTATCAAGGAAAAGAGATCCTCAGAAAGTATGGGGTAGCTGTTCCAAATGGTAAGGTTGCATTCACAGTTGATGAGGCTGTTGAAGCTGCAAAAGAACTTGGAACCCAAGTTTGTGTTGTTAAAGCGCAAATTCATGCAGGGGGTCGAGGTAAAGCTGGTGGGGTTAAAGTAGCAAAGAACCTAGATGAAGTTCGTACATATGCGAACGAAATCCTAGGAAAAACACTTGTTACACACCAAACAGGTCCAGAGGGTAAAGAAGTAAAACGTCTTCTAATTGAAGAAGGCTGCGATATTAAAAAAGAGTACTATATTGGTCTTGTACTTGATCGTGCAACTTCTCGCGTTGTTTTAATGGCATCTGAAGAAGGTGGAACAGAAATCGAAGAGGTTGCTGAACAAACACCTGAAAAGATTTTCAAAGAAGTAATCGACCCTGTTGTTGGATTATTACCATTCCAAGCTCGTCGAATCGCATTTAATATTAATATTCCGAAAGAATTGGTGAATCAAGCCGTTAAATTCATGACAGCTTTATACACTGCGTTCGTTGAAAAGGATTGCTCGATTGCTGAAATTAACCCGTTAGTTGTTACTGGCGATGGTAAAGTAATGGCACTTGATGCGAAATTAAACTTCGATGCTAACGCTTTATATCGTCAAAAGGACGTATTAGAATACCGTGACTTAGACGAAGAGGATGTAAAGGAAATTGAAGCATCAAAATATGATTTAAGCTATATTTCACTAGATGGTAACATCGGCTGTATGGTTAACGGTGCTGGTCTTGCGATGTCAACAATGGACATCATTAAACACTACGGTGGAGACCCTGCGAACTTCCTTGATGTTGGGGGCGGTGCTACAGCTGAGAAAGTGACTGAGGCATTCAAAATCATTCTATCTGATGAAAAAGTAAAAGGTATTTTCGTAAATATCTTTGGTGGAATCATGAAGTGTGATGTAATTGCAGAAGGTGTTGTAGCTGCAACGAAAGAAGTAGGCTTGGAAATTCCTCTAGTAGTACGTCTTGAAGGAACAAACGTAGATTTAGGTAAAAAGATTTTACAAGAATCTGGTCTGAATATTACCGCTGCTGAATCAATGGCAGACGGTGCACAAAAAATCGTATCACTAGTAGGGTAAGAAAGGCAGGGGACAAACATGAGTGTTTTTATTAATAAAGATACAAAAGTAATTGTTCAAGGGATTACAGGTGCTACGGCCCTTTTCCATACAAAACAAATGCTTGAATATGGTACTAAAATCGTGGGTGGTACTTCACCTGGTAAGGGTGGAACTGAGGTAGAAGGTGTTCCTGTATTTAATACTGTAAAAGAAGCGGTAGATCAAACAGGTGCAACAGCGTCAGTCATTTATGTGCCTGCTCCATTTGCAGCAGATGCAATTATTGAAGCAGTAGATGCAGAACTAGATCTAGCAATCTGTATTACTGAGCATATTCCAGTATTAGACATGGTTAAAGTGAAACGCTATATGGAAGGTAAGAAGACTCGCTTAGTCGGCCCTAACTGCCCTGGTGTTATCACAGCTGATGAATGTAAAATTGGTATTATGCCTGGATATATTCATAAAAAAGGCCACGTAGGTGTTGTATCGCGTTCTGGTACTTTAACATATGAGGCTGTACATCAATTAACACAAGCTGGAATTGGTCAAACAACAGCTGTAGGTATTGGTGGGGACCCAGTTAACGGAACAAACTTCATCGATGTATTAAAAGCATTTAATGAAGATGATGAAACATATGCGGTAATCATGATTGGTGAAATCGGTGGAACAGCTGAAGAAGAAGCTGCTGAGTGGGTTAAAGCAAACATGACTAAACCAGTTGTAGGATTTATTGGTGGACAAACTGCACCTCCAGGAAAGCGTATGGGCCATGCTGGTGCGATTATCTCTGGTGGTAAAGGTACAGCTGCTGAAAAAATCAAAACAATGAATGAATGTGGAATTAAGGTAGCTGAAACACCATCCGTAATGGGTGAAACGTTAATTTCTGTTCTAAAAGAACAAGGTTTATACGAAAAGTGTAAGACACATTAATAAAATAGATGAAATGAGGCAGTTCTTATTTATAGAACTGTCTCTTTCTGATGGAAAAAGGAGACCATATGGAAAAATTTCGTGAAAATTTAATACATCTTCATCATTGTCGAGGCATAGGCTGGAAATCCATTTTTCGAATCCTCCAGCATGATCCTACACTTACTTCTATTTATAATTACCCCTCAGCTTTTTATGATAAAATCCTTCCATTAACTAAGAATCAAATGAATATTTTTTTAAAAGATTTGCATTCTTTATCAATCCAAAGTATGCTAAAACAATATAGAAATAATAATGTGGGGATTATTACCTTATTTGACCAAGAATATCCTCGTCTTCTGAAACAAATTTTTGACCCACCATGGGTGCTATATACTGCAGGAGACAAGGCTTTATTAAATAGTGAGAAATTATTAAGTGTAGTAGGCTCTCGTACACCAACTGCAACAAGCAAGCAAAGCATGACAAAGGTGTTGGTCCCCTTAATCAAGAAAAACTGGGTATTGGTTAGTGGTTTGGCACGTGGAATAGATACAATGGCTCACAAGTTAGCAATCGACCAAAATGGGAAAACAATTGCGGTAATTGCTGGAGGCCTTCATCATATTTATCCTCATGAAAACAAAGAGATGGCAACTACCATCACTCAAAATCATATACTTATTTCAGAATATCCCCCTTTTACAAAGCCAGAAAAGTGGCAGTTCCCGATGCGGAATCGAATTATTAGCGGTTTGACACAGGGCACATTAGTTGTAGAAGCCAAGGAAAGAAGTGGTTCATTAATAACAGCTGATCAAGCACTAAGCCAGGGGAGAGAGGTTTTTGCGATTCCTGGCTCTATTTTAGAACTTTCATGTGTTGGAACGAATAAATTAATTCAATCAGGAGCAAAACTAGTGCTTAACAGCGAGGATATTTTATCAGAAATTCATACTTAATATGAAAAAATGAATTAAAATTAGTACCAAGTCATAAGAATTGATAATAAGATAAGTTCGGAATACAAAAACTTATACTTTTAACTTGAGTTTCGCATAAAAAAGGGAGATGTTTGTATGGGTGTAGGAATAATCGGAATCAATCGATTCGTACCAGAAAGAGTGGTAACAAACAAAGATCTTGAAAAAATTATAGACACATCAGATGAATGGATTCGTACACGAACAGGAATAGAAGAACGTAGAATTGCAGATGATGATACAAATACATCAGATATGGCGTATGAAGCTGCGCGTAAAGCAATTGAGGATGCAGGAATTACTTCTGAACAATTGGATTTGATCATCGTAGCAACAGTAACGCCTGACCATCCATTTCCATCTGTAGCATGCATGATTCAAGAACGACTAGGTGCTAAAAATGCAGCTGCAATGGATATTAGTGCAGCATGTGCAGGATTTATGTACGGAATCATCACAGGAAAACAATTTATTGAAACGGGTACCTATAAGCACGTATTAGTAGTAGGTGTTGAAAAATTATCAAAAATCGTTGACTGGAGCGACCGCAATACAGCCGTTTTATTCGGAGACGGAGCTGGTGCAGCAGTTCTTGGTGAAGTTTCAGAAGGAAGAGGAATCCTTTCATTTGAATTAGGTGCAGACGGTACAGGTGCTAAACATCTTTACCAAGATGAACACATTATCATGAATGGTCGCGAGGTTTTCAAATTTGCGGTAAGACAAATGGGTGAATCCAGTGTACATGTTATTGAAAAAGCTGGATTAAAACGAGAAGATGTCGATTATTTAATTCCACATCAGGCAAACATTCGAATCATGGAAGCTTCAAGAGAAAGACTTGAACTTCCAGTTGAAAAGATGTCAAAAACAGTGAACCAGTTCGGAAATACGTCTGCAGCCTCAATCCCGATTTCAATTGTTGAGGATATCCAAGCAGGAAAAATTAAAGATGATGACGTAATAGTAATGGTAGGATTTGGTGGAGGTTTAACCTGGGGTGCCATCTGTATTAAATGGGGTCGTTAAGGAACGATCTTTCTTTTGAAAACAATACTTATGCAATAAAGGATAGAAATTTTCGATGAGGTTGGAAGGAGAAAAATTATGGAAATGAAACGTGTAGTAGTTACTGGATTAGGCACAGTTTCGCCGCTAGGCAATGATGTGAAAACGACTTGGGAAAACGCAAAAAACGGAGTCTCAGGTATTGGTCCATTAACAAGAGTTCAAATTGAGGGTTTACCGGCAAAGGTAGCAGCGGAATTAAAGGATTTCAATCCCGAAAATTATATGGATAAAAAAGAAATACGTCGTATGGACCGTTTCACGCAGTATGCAATGGCTGCTTCTTTTATGGCTGTTGAAGATGCGAATCTAACCATCACTGATGAAATGGCGCCACGAGTTGGAGTCTGGATTGGTTCAGGTATAGGTGGAATGGAAACTCATGAAGAACAGCACAAAATCTTCTTAGAAAAAGGCTATCGACGTGTAAGTCCTTTTTATGTACCAATGATGATTCCGGATATGGCAGCGGGTCAAGTATCCATCGCTCTTGGAGCAAAAGGAATTAACACATGTACAGTTACTGCATGTGCGACAGGAACTAACTCAATAGGAGATGCTTTTAAAGTAATCCAGCGTGGAGACGCGGATGTTATGATCACAGGTGGAACAGAAGCACCACTAACCAACATGTCATTTGCTGGATTCGTTTCTGCAAGAGCAGTATCGTTAAACCCGGATCCAAAAACAGCAAGCCGCCCATTTGATAAAAATCGTGATGGATTTGTAATGGGTGAAGGCGCTGGAATCCTTGTTTTAGAAGAACTTGAACATGCGTTAGCACGCGGTGCCCATATTTACGCGGAAATCATTGGTTATGGAGCAACTGGAGATGCCCATCATATTACAGCTCCGGCACCAGGCGGCGAAGGTGGAGCTCGCGCAATGCGTCAAGCTATTGCAGATGCAGGGCTTACACCAAATGATGTGGATTACATCAATGCTCACGGAACTAGCACAGATTACAATGATAAGTTTGAAACAGCAGCAATCAAAGAGGTTTTTGGTGAACATGCTTATAATGTAGCAATTAGTTCAACAAAATCAATGACAGGACATTTGCTCGGTGCTGCAGGCGGTGTGGAAGCAATCTTCTCAATACTAGCTATTCAAGAAGGAATCATCCCGCCGACAATTAATTATGAAACTCCAGATCCAGACTGCGACTTAGACTACGTTCCTAATAAAGCGAGGGAACAGGAAGTAAATGTAGCCCTAAGTAACTCACTTGGGTTCGGTGGACACAATGCAACTATTTTATTTAAAAAATATCAATAATTTTTAAGAAACGGGTCGGGCCAAATGGTCTGGCTCTTTTTTATGTTGTCTGAATACATATATAGGACTGATGAAAGGAAGTGATGAGGTGGGGTAATACGTACGGACGAATGGTTGAAGGAGCATTCAAATCCAGTTGAACTTTGTAAAAAACTAACAAGATATTTTCCAAAGGGAGCTACTGCACGCGAGATTTACGAATATTTAAAAATACACGGAATGTATAGATCAACCTCTGAACGCATACTTGAAAAACTCCCGAAAAACGTATGGACACATGTAGATAAAGAACACAGTGCCTTGCAAAAACTATGGAGCGGCCCCCAGGTTCCTATATTCATTTTCCCAGCTGATGAAACAAACCCAAAAATCAAACGGGATTTCAATGGAAAGTCTGGGCTTGCCTTTAAGGACAAATTATTTCTATTTTTCTCGCCTCATAATACACAACATGAAATTAAAGCGGTTTTAACCCATGAGTACAATCATGTCTGTCGATTAAAAAATTATACAAAAAACGAAGCCGACTATACGTTTTTAGATACAGTGATATTAGAGGGGCTTGCAGAAAATGCAGTCCGAGAACATTGTGGGAGCACGAATTTAGCTGGATGGACGAAATATTATTCCGATGAGAAGATCAAAAAAATAGTCGTACAACTGATCATCCCGAATCGAAATTTAAAAAGGAATGAAAGAAAACATAGCGACCTTTTATATGGAAAGAGTTTTTACCCGAAAATGGCAGGCTACTGCGCGGGCTATTATCTTGTTCGAAACTATTTGGAATCCAACAAACTACAAACTAAAGCCATCCTAGGAGTGGATTCAAGGGAGTTTGTGAAGGAGTATCTTTAATTTTTAACCCAGGAGGGAGTGTTCCTGGGTTTTTTTGTTTTTTGAATTGAATGTTATTAACTATTGACGTGTGCATTCATAGCCATCTAAATACAGTAAATCGGGAGGTCGGGAGAAGCATTATTAAGATAGAATTCAGGATTGATGAATACGAGGTGGCCCTCTACAGTAAAGTTCATTCGTTGGTTTTGGAGGAATTGCCGAAAGAGTGAGACACTCCGGGACAGTTGGTTAAGTGGGTTTTTTATTTCCTTTCCAGAAAGGAGCCGTAAACAATCGCCATCAAACAAATAATCGCCTTCATAATTTTTCACTTCAAAAATATGAATTTTGGGTTGAGTAAATAGGAGGGAATCGATTTGATAATGGGTATTGTTTGTTTCTAGAAGCAGGTCATTGATAAAGAGGCAATCGAGGGTGAGTTTGGTCATGCGTTGCTGAAACATTTTTTCTCCAATAAAACCTTTTTCAAGTGAAATGATTTGATTCTCGGTTTTCTCTGAAACTTTCATTCGTCCTTGTAAAAATCTTAGTAGGACTAATTCCTTGGGGACATTACGATTTTTAATAATCAAAACAACACTTCCTTCCATTTATACAAGATAATTGTAAAGTGTATTCGCTAGCTTTACAATCAATTTTCTCTAAAAGGTTGTACATACAACATTTTAGAAAATTCTAATATAATATATTTTTATAATATATTAAAATAGTTTGAGTTAATAGAATATTAATGGAAAATCCTTATTTTATAACGTTTTAACCGTTTTTCAATTTAAATTTAAAAAATTGTCTTGCAATTATAATATTATAGTAATAAAATTTTATTTACATAATAATTGTGGCTAATCTAGAAGAATTTGGGGTGTTTTTATGCAACAGCCATATAATGGAGCACCTTTGCTAGAGGTAAAGGGATTAAAAACAGGCTTTAACATAGAAGGAAAAATCTATCATGCAGTGGATGATGTTTCTTTTAAAGTTAAACCGCGTCAAATTGTCGGAATTGTTGGTGAATCCGGCTGCGGAAAAAGTGTCATGTCCATGTCGGTTATGAAACTATTACCGGCAGGGATCGGGGAAATTACGGACGGAGAAGTTATTTTCCAAGGAAATAATATTGAAAAGCTAACAGAAAATCAAATGAATAAAATCCGTGGAAAAGATATTTCAATGATATTCCAGGAACCTATGACTGCACTTAACCCAGTTTTTACAATTGGATTTCAATTAGATGAGGTTCTATTAAACCATCAAAATATCTCAAAGCAAAGAGCGAGAGAAATTAGTATTGAACTTTTAACTCAAGTAGGGATTTCCCGTCCTGAAAGTATTGTAGATGAATATCCTCACCAACTTTCTGGTGGGATGAGACAGCGTGTAATGATCGCAATGGCGATTGCATGTCAGCCGAAACTATTAATTGCTGATGAACCTACAACGGCTCTTGATGTAACTGTTCAAGCGCAAATACTAGAACTTCTTAAGACCATTCAAGAAAAGAATGATATGTCAGTTATTTTAATTACACATGACTTAGGTGTTGTTGCTGAGATGTGTGATGAAGTAATCGTTATGTACGCTGGTAAAATTGTTGAAAAAACGGATGTTGATACACTTTTCTACAATCCAAAGCATCCATATACAAAACTCTTAATGGAATCTATTCCAAAGCTTCATGAGGAAGTTGACACATTGGGGTCGATTGAAGGAATTGTACCATCCTTAAAAAATATGCCTAAAGTTGGTTGCCGATTTGCTGATCGTTGTCCGGTAGCAATGCCAGAATGTAAGACAATTACACCGGTATTATCGGAAGTAGAGGATGGACATGATGTTTCCTGTCTATTGTATAAGAGTAGTCGACCTGTAGAAGAGGTGAAATAAAAATGGCTAATTCAACTTTAAAAAAAATAGATAATCCTATATTGGAAGTTAAGGATCTTAAAACCTATTATCCTATTAAAGGTGGGTTTATGAGAAAGACAATTGGCAATGTGAAAGCAGTAGATGGTGTTTCATTTGAAATTAATGAAGGTGAAACATTAGGCCTTGTTGGTGAATCAGGATGTGGGAAGTCTACGACAGGTAGAACCATTCTTCGCTTACTTGAACCAACAGATGGTCAGATACTATTAGATGGCCAAGACATCACGAAGCTAAAAGGGAAACATTTACGAGAAATCAGAAAAGATTTCCAAATGGTGTTCCAAGATCCATATGCTTCATTAAATCCAATGCAAATGGTTGGTGACATCGTAGCCGAACCAATAATCAACTACACAGGAAAGTCATTAAAGGAACTTAAAGATGAAGTACTGGACTTGTTGAAAAGAGTTGGACTTCCAGAAGATGCATTTTATAAATACGCTCATGAGTTCTCCGGTGGACAACGTCAAAGAATTGGAATTGCGCGTGCACTAGCACTTAAACCGAAACTGATAATCGCAGATGAACCAGTTTCAGCTCTCGATGTTTCCGTTCAATCCCAAGTATTAAACTTGTTAAAAGAATTACAAGATGAGTTCGGATTAACTTTTCTTTTCATTGCCCATGACTTAAGTGTTGTAAAACACATGAGTGATCGGATCGGCGTTATGTATCTTGGTAATATTGTTGAAATAACAGATAAAGATGATTTGTACGCTGAACCACTTCATCCTTATACACAGGCATTGATTTCTGCAATTCCAGAGCCGGATCCAAGAAAGAAAAAGGAAAGAATTGTTCTACAAGGCGATGTGCCAAGTCCGGCGAATCCGCCAAGTGGTTGCCCATTCCATCCAAGATGCCCGATGGCCATGGAGGAATGTTCGAAGGTTAAACCACAATTAAAGGAGGTGAAGCCCGGACATAAGGTAGCTTGTCATTTACATAAATAATGGCAGCAAATAATAAAAAATACAATAATCAACCTTGAAGGGGGAAAAACAACATGAAAAAGTCAGCATTATGGTCGATCGTACTTTTGCTAGTTATGTCATTATTCCTAGCAGCTTGCGGTGGAAATGATAAAACAGCTGAAAAAGAAAAAGAAAACACAGGTTCCGAAACTGCAGAACCAAAAGAAGGCGGTAAAATTACACTAGCTGTAACTCAAGCTCCAGAAGGTGTTTTTGAATCTGCTTATTACAGAAGTGCAATTGATGCACAAATCTTAGGTTTTACAGGAGATAGTATTTACACAGTTAATGACGATTTGGAGTATGAACCAAATCTTGCTTCATGGGAAATCAGCGATGACAAATTAACGTATACTTTCAAATTTGAAGAAGGCGTTAAATGGTCTAATGGTGAAGAACTAACAGCTGAAGACTATGCGTTTGCTCTTGAAACAATCGCAGACCCTGATTATGATGGTTCTCGTTTCAACTATGTTGAAGGAATTAAAGGTGCTTCTGAGAAAAAAGATGGCAAAGCAGATCATATTGAGGGTGTAGAAGTACTTGATAAATATACTGTTGCTGTTACTTTTAAAGAAGTAAAAATTAATAACCTTGAAAACCTTTGGTCAGATCCAATGCCTAAGAAACACTATGAAGGTGTTCCTGTTGCTGAACTTGGTGAATCTGAACAAGTTCGTACAAATCCAGTTGGACTCGGACCATTCAAAGTGAAAAAGGTTGTTCCTGGTGAATATGTTGAATTAGAGCGTAATGATGATTATTGGCAAGGTAAGCCACTTCTAGATGGAGTAGTTATCAAAGTTATTGATCCATCATTAGCAAACGGTGCACTTCAAAATGGCGAAGTTGACATTATGGAAATTGCTCCAGCAACTGTAAAAGAAATTGACAAGATGGACCATGTTCGTCTAGAAGAAGCTACTGGTACTGTATACTCTTATATCGGTTTACGTTTTGGTCACCGTGATCAAGCTACTCGTACTAACATTGCAGATTATGGTAAGTTTGAGTCTAAAGAATTACGTCAAGCTCTATTAACTGCAATTGATCGTCAAGCAATGATCGATGGTTTCTTAGCTGGAAAAGGTAAAGTATTCAACACTGTTATTCCATCTGCATTCTGGATGGCTGCTGATGCTGCTGATCTTAACCAATATGAATTCAATCAAGAAAAAGCAAAAGAATTATTAGCTTCTGCTGGTTATAAAGATGTAGATGGAGACGGATTTGTAGAAGATCCAGAAGGTAAGCCATTCTCTATCAAATTTGGTCACTATGCAGGGAACGCAACATTTGAAGGTCGTTCACAAGCTATCATTCAAAGTTGGAATGACATCGGTGTGAAAACTGAATTAGCAACTGGTAGTCTAATTGAGTTCAACCTTTACAATGAAATGAAAGATAACGATGATAAAGAACTAGAAGCATTCTTCGGTTCTTGGGGAACTGGTTCTGATCCAGATCCATCTGGTCTATGGGCAAACGATGCTGAATGGAACTATGGACGTTGGGTAAATGAAGATAACCAAAGACTTCTTGATGAAGGCTTAAGTGAAAAATCATTTGATAAAGAATACCGTGGACAAGTATATGCTGAATGGCAACAACTGTTCAATGAAGAATTACCAGCACTTCCATTATGGGAAAACATGAACCTTTATGGAATTAACGAACGCCTTCAAGGTGTACATGTTAATGCTGTTGGATTCCAAACGGATGTTCACAAATGGTATGTAGCTGACTGATTTAACTTTATACAGCGGAGGTAGACTCCACTGTATAAGTTAAAGCCTCCGGCGGATGCCGCAGATTTTCAAAGGAAAGTTTTCGAGCAAGCTCGAAAAAATCTGGGCGCAAATACGCCTAGGCGTATTTGATGTCAGTAAAGTTCAAAAAGTCACGATTTGTGACTTTTTGAGCTTATTTTAGAAATGAATTTTTTTAGGATAAGGAGAACATAACATGCTCCAATACTCAATTCGAAGAATACTAGGCATGATTCCATTATTACTCCTTGCCTCCATTGTGGTATTTTCACTGGCGAAAGTGATGCCAGGAGATCCATTTGGAGGAGAAATTGATCCATCCAATACAGATCCGAAATACATTGAAGAAATGCGAGAAAAATTGGGCTATAATGACCCAATACCGGTACAGTATTGGAGATGGGTAACTGATTTTGTGCAAGGGGATTTTGGTAAATCTACAACACATAAAATGGAAGTTTCAAAGCTTATAGCTCAAAAAATTCCAAACACATTATTTTTAGCAATTGTTTCATTATTTTTTACTTATATTTTTTCATTCCTTATGGGAATGCATGCAGGACGAAAACCGTATAAACTTGGAGATAATCTAATTGCTACCTACAACTATATTGGATTAGCTGTTCCATCGTTTGTTGCGGGGATTGTGGCAATTTATTTCTTCGCATTTCAGCTTAATTGGTTCCCGTTTAGTGGATCGATAGAAGTTGGACTTGATGAGGGAACGTTTGAATATTATGTAAGTAAATTTCATCATGTTTTGTTACCAGCACTTGTTTTAGGATTAATGGGTACTGCATCATATACTCAATTTTTACGAAATGATATTATCGAAAATAGCCGTAAAGACTTTGTAAGAACAGCAAGAGCAAAAGGTACGAAAGAATCAACGATTTACAATAAGCATATTTTACGAAATTCGATTATTCCGTTAGTAACATTTTTAGGATTCGATATTGCAACCTTAATAGGTGGAGCGGTTATAACTGAAACTATTTTCACATACCCAGGAATCGGACAACTTTTCTTAGACTCCGTTAACACAAGGGATTATGCTGTAATGATGACGATCACAATGTTACTTTCATTTTTAACACTTTTCGGAAATCTTATCGCAGATTTACTTTATGGAATCGTAGATCCGCGGATTCGATTGGATTAAGGAGGAGAATAAATGGAAGTAGTTACTAATACAAATGTAGGTTCACCAAAAAAAGAAACAAAAAGCCTCTCTCCTTGGGCGATTGCCAGAAGGAAATTTATGAAAAACAAACTAGCAATGATCAGTTTAGTTTTTCTTGTTTTAGTCGTTTTGATTGCTATTTTTGGTCCTATGCTAAATAAACAAGATATTGTTCGAGTTGATTTTATGAACATGAGCAAAGAGCCTTCTGCGGAAAATTGGCTCGGAACTGATATAAATGGACGTGACATGTTTGCAAGAATGCTACATGGTGGAAGAACATCATTATTAATCGGCTTTTCATGTATGATATTTATTACTTTAATTGGAACGATTGTTGGTTCCGTTGCAGCTTATAATGGTGGAAAAATTGATCAACTGTTAATGCGTTTTACAGATTTCGTGTTAGTATTTCCTTTTATGATTTTTGTAATTGTATTAAACAGTCTTCTTACTGGTAAGGTATCTGGAGCATGGCCTATCATTATAGTAATGAGTATCCTAGGATGGGGTGGAGTTGCCCGAATCGTTCGTAGTAAGGTCTTAGCAGAAAAAGAAAATGAATATATTTTGGCTGCGAAATCGATTGGGACAAGACCATCAAAAATCATCATTAAACATCTATTGCCAAATGTTTCTTCTACAATTATTGTACAGGCGACATTAATTTTGGCGGTTATGATTGTTGCTGAATCTGGTCTAAGTTTTCTAGGCTTTGGGGTACCTGCGAATACACCGAGCTGGGGAAATATGCTAGCAGA
>NZ_JBALOX010000125.1:0-8234 GCF_036965165.1 Bacillus sp. JJ1521
AAGAAGGAAGAGTAAATGCAACAGAGTAATATATGAACCAACAAAAGGCAAGTGCGAATGATAACGCTACTTGCCTCATTGTTAAAAATATCAATTTAAATAAACTTACTCAAATCTGGATATCCGCTTACCGCCCATGCTCCATCCACAATTAAGCTAGCACCATTTACGTAGGAAGCATCATCACTTATTAGGAATAATGCCGGTCCTGCCATTTCATCTGGTGCACCTGCACGTCTCATTGGGATACGTTCCATGTACGCTTCATTTATTGCTTCAACATCTGTTAATCCTTTTGTTAGTGGAGTCGAAACCAAACCTGGTAGAATAGCATTTACACGGATATTATGCTGTGCTAATTCTAAGGCAGCATTCTTCGTTAACATCTCTACTCCTGCTTTAGCAGATGAATAAGCTGCTCCATAGAACATTGGAACATGTGCATTCAATGAAGCAACGTTTACAATTGCTCCCCCGCCGTGTTCCTTCATATATTTTGCTTCATGTTTAACGGATAAAAATACACCCTTTAAACAGAGATCAACTGTAAAATCCCAGTCTTCTTCACTTTGGTCTACAATTGCACCTGCTTTAGATGCGCCCGCGACATTAAATGCGTAATCAAGTCCACCAAATGTTTCAACCGTTTTGTTCACTGACTCTTCTATATCACTTTCTTTTGTCACATTGGTAACGCAACCGATTAGATTCCCTTTATGAGTTTCTTCCAGTTCTTTCAGCTTTTCTGCATTTAAATCTGCAACTGCTACTTTTACATTAGATTCTATTAAACGTTGAACAATTGCATAACCAATTCCAGAAGCTCCTCCAGTTACAATCGCGACTTTACCTGATAAGTTTGTCATCTAATACCCTCTCCTTATGTAAAAATGAATTATTAATTACTTGACGGTCTTACTAAAATTTTGGCTTGCTTTTTATCATCAATTAATTGTTTAAAGCCTTCTTCAACAATGTCTTTCAGATCAATTTTCTTTGTGATTACTGGTTTTACATCCAGTCTACCAGTCGCAATCATCTCAATCACTTCCGGAAATACATGTCGGTATGCGAGAGTAGATGTAATATCAGCTGCCTTAAACATAACTTGACCCATATCAATTGCAACAGGTTTTGCATACACAGCTATTGCCATTACTTGTCCACCTTGTCTTACAGAAGCAACAGCACTTGTCATCGTTGGCTGAGCTCCAGCACACTCATAGGCAACACTAACCCCACCGTTTGTCAATCCAAGAATTGTTTCAACAATGTCATCACGCATTCCATCTATAACCGTAGTTGCACCTAGTTCTTTTGCCTTTTCTAAGCGTTCTTGGGACAAATCAACCACTATAATTTGAGTCGCACCAGCTGCTTTAACAGAAAGTAACGTTAATAATCCGATTGGTCCAGCACCAAATATTGCCACAGCATCACCCGGTTTTAGTTTACTTTCTCTAACTGCATAGAAAGAAACCGCAGTTGGTTCAACTAATGCCCCTTCTTCAAACGAAACATTGTCAGGAAGAACATGTACCATATTTTCATCAACGATTACATATTCAGCAAAACCACCATCTCTGTTTAATCCAACAAAGCCTACCTTGCTACACTGATTATAGTAACCTCTTTTACATGCATAGCATTTTCCGCAATAAAGGAGTGGTTCGATTGCAACTCTTTCACCAACTTGATAGCGCGTTACATCATCTGCAACCTCTACAATTGTTCCAGAAAATTCATGACCTAACGTAAGCGGTGGCCTTTGACCACTTATTGGATGCGTTTCCATCGATAAACCATGTAAATACGCATGTAGATCACTTCCGCAAATACCTGCCCACTCTACTTTCACCTTGATTTTTCCTAATGAAATGACTGGTTCTGCTAACTCCTCAACACGTAGGTCTTTTACATCATGCCAAACTGCTGCTTGCATGGTATCCCCTCCCTATTCTTATAAACTACTACTCTTTTAGTATAACCCTTTGATTACTTTTACAAAAGTTAATATAATTAATGTTATATTAAATATTGCTTAAGGAAGTGAAACTATGAATATAGAGCAGTTATCATACATTGTAGAGGTTGCAAAGGTAAAATCGTTGGCAGAGGCTTCGAAAACATTAAATATAAGTCAGTCTGCATTAAGTCAAGCCATTACGAAATTAGAAGCTGAACTCAATCTAAAACTTTTTAATCGTAATCGAGCTGGTGCTATCCCAACAAAGGAAGGCCATATCATTATAGAAAAAGCAAAACAAGCGTTACATGCTATTTATCAAGTTAAAGAGGAAGCGAGAAATCAAATAAACAATAGTAATGATTTACTAAGGATTTCCGTCATACCAGGTTTAACAGGTCCCATCGTAGATACTTATTTAACTTTTAAAAAGGGCGGTTCTACTTTAAAAATAGAAGTAAACGAGAAAGCCAGTATGGAAATAGTAGATGATATACGTAAAGATAAAATTGATATTGGATTTATTGCTATTAATAAATCCAATATTGACTCAATTACCGATCTTCATTTCACTCCGGTTATCATGGGTAAAATCCTAGTTTTCGTTTCTAAACATTCTGCTTTGGCTAAAAACAAAGAGGAAATAACTCCAGATTTATTAAGACAACAAACATTTGTTATTTATAAAGATGAATATGTTGAAGATTTTATAGCAAACTTCCAAAGATTATTTGGTCCAATTGATATTTTCTTTAAAACGACTAATTTAGATGTGATTTATAAAGCGGTTTTAGAACTTGGGGCAATCACCATTGGACATGATATATCTACTAAATTTACGATGAATCATGCCTCTGACCAAATTACAGCACTAAATATTGTAGATTTCATCGACACCACCTTTCGATTTGGTTGGATTAAGAAAAGTGAAAATACACTATCAAAGGAAGCTAATCAGTATATCAAAGAAGTTGATCATGTACTAAATTAGAGTGATTGCAGAAACTTGGCCTATTCCCCCAGTGCAGTTGGTCAGATGGACAGTTCCAGTGTCCAAGGTGGAACAACAGACCTGTCCTCCTGTCCTTAACCTTTCCAATTCACATTTTTCCACAACATCCCATAAACTGATTAAAATGGGGTGATTGATTGAAAAGATGGGTAAAGTTCCTAATATTAGTGTACCTTTCCGTACTATTTTTCGGGAGTTTTTTAGCTGTAGGTGCTTTGTGGGTTGGTGTATTTGAAGAAACATATCCCAAGGTATCAGGTATTGAACCCTTCTTGTATTATTTTTTCGCAGGCGCCATCGGGGGATCCTTAAGGCACCTTTATATGTTTTGTTCGCATTATATGAACGATAAAATCATTGATCCTCGGCACTGGGTGATGTATATTTTCTATCCGCTGTTCGCCACTGGTACGGCTGTCATCGCTGTCAATCTAATTCAAAGCGGCATTTTAATGATCGATTTTGCTGACAATCTTGAAGGCCCATATGCTCAGGTAAGCGTCGCCTTTTTTGTTGGATTTGGCTTTAACCGATTTCTCAAAAAACTAAATGAGATATCAACAGGCTTGTTTGATATGAAAAAACAAGAAAAAAAACATGACTGAGTTTTACAGTCCTGTTCCAATTAAAAGTGGCCGGCGAAGTCGGACCACTTATTTAAATCATATTCCCCACTACATATAGAATTACGATACTCACTAAGACAGTAATATTTGTACACATTGCAATTAACCGGATGCTTTCATTGTTGTATTTAAACTCAAGTGCAAATGGAATGGTCACTGAAGCTACTGGAAGCAGTAGACCGATTATGATGGTGTATCGAAACATATCTTCAAATGGAAGCAGAAGAAATAATATCACCCCAACTAGTAAGCCAGCTCCATATCTGAATGTTAAAAGTTTCAGCATCGGTTTTAAAAATTGTTTTTCAAACTTAAAATTCAAAAAAAACCTAATAGAAGTAAACTCAATGGCATATTGGCAGCAGAGAACGAAATCGCCACTCAATTATCATATCTGGTAATTTGAAATGACTAAAATTTAAAATACTTGCAAAAAGGTACGTCATTAATGGAATGGTTTTCACAAGTCTTTTTAAAATCTCAGTAGGCTTTAGGCTTAATCCTTCTTTTGAAAAAAAGCTTCCTAAAATGGAGGCGATCCCAAAGACGATGATGGATGTCCCCGCGTCAAACATGCTAAAATAGGTTAATCCCTCCATGCCCCACATTGCAAAAACAAGTGGAAATGCGAATAAACCTACATTAAACCCAGAAGACATCATTAAAAAGGAACCCTTAAGCTCTATTTCCTCATTTTTAAAAACGAGCAAGCCTAACGATGAGATAATGATTCCATAAAGAACGATAAAAATTGGAATTAAAATAAGGTTCGTTTCGATTCTACCCGATCAAACGTCACAAGAACTAACGCAGGAAGTGTAATTTTAACAATAATCTAGGAGATCACCTCTCCATCCTGCTCCTTCAAAATAAGAATTCGCTTCAATAATTACCCAATTGCAATAATCATTACAATATAAAGAAATTCCTCATTCATCAAAGCATGCTCCTCTATCAATCTAAAATACTATTCAAGTATACTAGCATGCCAGGATTGAGGGATAGGTCTTAAACCCTTTTAAACGAGAGGGAATGGTCCGTTATCACTATAGTTTTGCTTGGAAATATTGGGATGTATCATCGGTCCTTATTATATTTGAACTGCAATTTGAAATATAAAGGATATTGAACAAAAAAACACCACCTTTTTCATAAATATACCTAAGGAAAAGATGGTAAAGTCTGCTATTATATTTATCAAAATTGTCAACAATTTTTAACTCGATACTTCATATATTCTCTCCATTGGGATGTCGGGGAAACATCTTCCTGCTCATCCCATGGATTTGCAGTAACCCATTTTGAAGACTGAGTCAGAATTTCACTCCAAATTCTTTCAACCTTCTCGTATGATACTTTTTCTAAATTATTAGGTACATCATCAAGTTTCAATTGTTTAATCTCTTTAATAAGGCTAGTTAAACAGCTTTCCATTATGCTTTCACCAAGTAATCTACTGGATTTCGAGGCATCCTCACCAAGTGCTAAACGTCCACCAGAACCTGATTTCTTTTCCAAATCCACTAATTGAAAATTAATCAACTCAGGGCGAATATACATAAGTTGGGAGATTTCATATTTTCCAGCATGATCACCTGTATACTGGTCCTCAACCAACTCTGGGTCACTTTTAACTACAATTTTAATAGGAATAAATTCCATGAATATACGAGCAGCAAGTCGTAAGTCCTCCTGATTTCCTCCACTATGTCCGGTAATTACAACAACCGATTTAAAACCAGCATTAACGAACGCTCTTAATTGGTATAGAAAGAATGATAGAAAAATTCCAGGAGGAACCCCTGTCATATGTGGATTTTCCTCCCCAATATTCTCCTCAAGCCATCTAGCATGATACCCAGTCTCATGAATGTGATAACCCATTGAAGGTGCTACAATCCCACCAATCTGTTTTGCTGCTTGTTCGCATAGCCATTCCGCTTTTATCGTGTCAAGGCCAAATGCGCTTATTTGCCCATGTGGTTCACAAAGTCCTAAAGGTAAATACACAACTGGTAATTCTTCTAGTCTGGCCTTAAATTCAAAAGGGAAAAGTTCAGACCACAAAACTTTAGATCCAGTATTTTGTTTCATATAAGTTCCTCACCCATCTATAATGTCTACGAATTTCTTCAAAAATCTCGTCCGGTAAAGGTGCTTTATCAACGGCAGCAATATTTTCATTTGCATGTCGTGGACTACTCATTGAAATTAGTGCTGAAGTAACCCCTTTATGATGAAGAGCAAATTTTATAGCAAGTTCTGCCAAACTGTCTGCATATTTAGGAACAAAGGCTTCTTTTAGTTTCTCAACACGTTCAATATAGACTTCGCGAGGGATGTAATCAAAATAGTTTTCTCTAAAATCTCCCGGTGCAAAAGTAGTATTCACATTTAGGAAACCCGTCAATCCACCTTCATCAAGTACACAACGTGCTAAAACCGCAACATTGTTTTCTTGGCAAAATGGGATTAAGCAATCAAGTGCTAATGGATCAAAAATGTTATATACCGTTTGAACTGAATCAATTTTTCCACTTTGGACAAGAGAAAGACCTATATCATGCCGCTGATCAGGTAATGATATTCCAATAAATCTAATTTTTCCTTCTTCTTTTAGCTGAAGTAATTCCTCTATCCAATAATCTACTCGATCCCATTGAGGCCAATATTGGTGAAGTTGCATCAAATCAATCGTTTCTACTCCAAGTTCTTTTAATGATATTTCCGTACTTTCTCTTAACCATCCTTTTGGGAATGCCGTTTCTACAGGTATTGGCTGACCCCAACCTAAATTTCCTGGTCCTTTAGATTGTATTTTTGAGGATATAAATGGAGCATCCCCCTTCCACTCTTTTAGGGCCTTACCTAAAATCCGTTCTGACTCTCCATAATTTCGAGCTGTGTCAATAAAATTTACTCCCTGTTCTAAACTATTCAAAACAGAATTAATCATTACTTTTTCATCATAACTATCAAAAACACCCCCCAAGCCCATGGCACCATAGCACAACCTTGAAACTTGAATTCCTGAATTTCCAAACTCGTTATATTTCATTTTTTTTCTCCTTTAAAATGATTCAGTATGCTCGAAGTAGTTTCTTCAAATTATTTGAAGGATTTGAAACTACCTCTGGATCCAACACCACTTGTTTCTCTATTAACATTTCAGCTATTCGAATCTCCTTAGTAATTCTTTGAGTTCCTATCCCGCTTACAGCTTTCAAGAAATTATTCTCTGAAAAATGAAAGAAGATTTTTTCTTCATCTCCTAAATCTCTTACAATCTTCTTCGTGTTATCAGCAAAACCTGCAACCTGTAGAGTTCGATCATATTGATCAGACCAAAACCATGGAATCACTAAGTAAGGAGTGGGGAGATTCACCATATTTTTTGCAGCATGAATTCCTTGTTCCTGCGCATTCCGATATGCTTCTAGCCGTACACGTCGCCCCCCATATAATGGATGTGGAAAAGAACAGCAGTCACCAGCTGCGTTTATATCAGAATCATTAGTCATAAGGTATTTATCTACCTTGATTCCATTTTCTATATCTAAGCCATTTTCTTCCGCTAATGTTGTTTCTGGAATAGCTCCAATTCCCGCAATGACAATATCTGATGAAATGGACTGGCCATCTCCAAGTTCAACTGTAAACTGACCGTCTATTTGGTTAATTTCTTTTAACGATTTACCAATAATAAATTCGACACCTTTTTTAGTGTGTAATGCTTTTACCATATCAGCAATTTCTTCATCGACACCCCTCATTAATATTCTTGGGGCTGCTTCAATAAGTGTGACTTGACAGCCTCTTGTAATTGCACTTGCTGCAACTTCAAGTCCAATAAATCCGCCACCTATGATAACCACATGAGATCCTCGTTTTAAATGATTACGAATCTTTAATGAATCACCTATTGTACGAAGATATAAAATCCCTTCAATTCCAGAACCAGGAATAGTTAATCTTCGAGGTTTTGCCCCAGTACAAAGCAATAATCTTTCATATTTCAGCTTATTTCCATCGGATAATGAAAGAATATGATTCTCGCGATCTAGTGAAGTAGCAGTTACCCCTGACTGGAAATGAATTTTATTTTCATGTAGTTGATTTTCATTTATTATAATAGTCGACATCGGTTTTTCTTCATTTGTAAGAAACTGTTTTGAAAGTGGCGGTCGCTCATAAGGAGGAAACTTTTCATTGCCAATTAGGGTAATGTTTCCATTCCAGCCCTGATTTCTAAGCTCTACAGCAGCTCTTGCTCCCGCTTCACCTCCACCAACAATGACCATTCCATAATCGCTCATGTAATTCTCCTTTTTACGTTGATGATTTTCATTACCAAAAAGGTTTTCTACCTAACATTAGAGAAGTATATAGTGTCTTATATCTGAATATAGACCATACCCTCAGTTACCTTAACGTTATATAGCTTTAATGCAACACATACCGGAGCTCGCTTTGCCTCTCCTGTTGGAATATCGAATCTACCATTATGTTTTGGGCATTCGATGACGTTTCCCATTACTAGTCCATTGGAGAGATGAAATCTTTCATGTGTGCAATACCCATCGGAAGCATAATATTTTCCATCCTCGGTACGGTACACACAATACGTATC
>NZ_JBALOX010000126.1:0-4279 GCF_036965165.1 Bacillus sp. JJ1521
CTTTTAAAACAACTTATTTCTATAGGAACAGAGGAATAATTTTCCTCTGTATTTTTATTGTTTTCCCATGTGAGGTTTTCTAACATGAACTTGACAGATAATCTAACATCATTTAAAATCAACTTATTCTTTGCAAAGGAGGATCCCATATGAGTGACGAAATTCGACGTTCCATGCCACTCTTTCCGATTGGAATTGTCATGCAGTTAACTGAATTATCCGCTCGGCAAATCCGGTATTATGAGGAAAATGGTTTGATTTCTCCTGCAAGAACTGAAACAAATCGAAGACTATATTCATTTAATGACGTTGATCGACTACTTGAAATCAAAAGCTTGATCGAACAAAAAGTCAACCTAGCAGGAATTAAACAAATTTTCGCAGTCCAAAAACTCCAACCAATAATTGAAGAAAAACCGGTTGAGCCTGTGAAACAAGAAATAACGAATTCTGAGCTAAGAAGATTATTGAGGAATGAATTGCTTCAAGCGGGAAGATTTAAAAAGCAATCTGGTCCTAATCATAGTGATATGTCGAGATTTTTTCATTAAAATGTAAAAAAACTATACTTACAACAAGGTTTGGGGAGGAAGACTTAATGTCCAAATATACGAAAGATGATATTTTTCGTTTAGCAAATGAAGAAAATGTGAAATTTATTCGTTTACAATTCACTGACATTCTTGGAACTATTAAAAATGTTGAAATTCCTGTAAGTCAATTAGAAAAGGCATTGAGCAATAAAATGATGTTTGATGGTTCTTCGATTGAGGGCTTTGTGCGCATCGAAGAATCAGATATGTATCTTTTTCCTGACTTAAATACATGGGTTGTTTTTCCGTGGACTGCTGAAAAAGGAAAGGTTGCTCGTTTAATTTGTGACATCCATAATGCGGATGGTACTCCATTTGAAGGTGACCCTCGCAATAACTTAAAGAGAGTCTTAAGAGAAATGGAAGAGCTTGGATTTACTGATTTCAACCTCGGACCTGAACCTGAATTTTTCTTGTTTAAATTAGATCAAAATGGTGAGCCAACTCTTGAGTTAAATGATAATGGTGGATATTTCGACTTAGCGCCGACAGACCTTGGTGAAAACTGCCGCCGTGACATCGTATTAGAGCTTGAGGAAATGGGCTTTGAAATTGAAGCATCTCACCATGAGGTAGCGCCTGGTCAACATGAAATTGATTTTAAATATGAAGATGCTCTAACAGCTTGTGATGAAATTCAAACATTTAAACTTGTTGTTAAAACAATTGCCCGTAAACACGGTTTACACGCAACATTTATGCCGAAGCCATTGTTTGGTGTTGCTGGATCCGGAATGCACTGTAACCTTTCATTATTTAAAGGTGGGGAAAATGCATTTTTCGATCCAAATGCCGAACTACAATTAAGTGACAACGCGAGACATTTTATTGCAGGTATTTTAAAGCATGCACCTAACTTTACAGCCGTTACAAATCCAACAGTAAACTCATACAAACGTCTAGTTCCTGGTTATGAGGCACCTTGTTATGTTGCTTGGTCTGCTCAAAATAGAAGTCCGCTTGTTCGTATTCCAGCTTCACGTGGTTTAAGCACACGTGTTGAGGTGCGATCTGTAGACCCAGCAGCAAACCCTTATATGGCCATGGCTGTATTGCTGGCTGCGGGCTTAGATGGTATTAAGAACAAACTTACACCACCAGCTCCTGTTGACAGAAATATCTATGTTATGAACAAAGAAGAGCGTAATGAAGCAGGAATTGTGGATTTGCCACCAACATTAGCACTTGCATTAGAAAAATTAAAACAGGATGAAGTGTTAATAAAAGCATTAGGCGGACATCTGTTCGAACACTTTATCGAAGCTAAAGAGATTGAATGGGATATGTTCCGTACACAGGTCCATCCGTGGGAACGTGAGCAATATATGATGATGTATTAATAAGGTTAAACCCTTGATGCCGTTGGCGTTGAGGGTTTTTTGTTATGTGGGTATTTAAATTTATTAGAATTTTTTTGTGTTCTTAGCCGCGATTCAACTTAGAATCAGTTGAAACCTCCTTAATGGTTTCGGTGTTAGATCCGCTCTCCACAAGCACCTAACATCATTACAGACGCAACTAAAATTACTGCAGCTTTACCTAAAGCCCGTAAAGTACTAGGTCTTTATGGCTGGGAGGCTAATTGGGTATTTATGGAATGAGCATTTAGTAGTATGGACGACTGTGAATTAGGGATATATGCTGTAAGGTACAGGCGGTAAGCGCCACCATTACCTTTTTACATAGTATTTCGCCTGAAATAAACCCCAAAGGAGGAATTTAAAGCGTAATTCTTATCATGTTGTAGAAACCTGGTTCAATCTGCACGTTAAAGCTTATGAGTGTAAAGAGATTAGACGAGGAGGAGAAACAGTGAAAAAAAATTTCAAGAAGTTGATGATCCCATTTTTGGCAGTTGCTCTTTTGTTAACAGGAATCCCGCATTCCGGTGCATCGGCAAAGTCCGCAATTAAGGACTTGGTCATCGACCTGAATGTTCCCCAAGTAGAGCGTGAGGCTGTCGACAATAAAATTGATTTAAGAGCACTTCATGTATATGATGACGGACACTTTATGATGGCTTCGCAAAATTTAGTCTGGAGTTCCTCGAATAAAAATGTTGCCTCTGTGAAAGATGGCGCAGTTACGTTATCGGGACATAATGGAAAAACGTTTATCTCTGTCAGCGATGGCATTTTTACGGACCGGATTGCAATCCAGTTCAAAGGCAATCAGGGACAGATCCTTGTTGAAAAAGAAAAGGGCAAACGCTATGATCTCATCGGCCATGCAATAAAAAACATGACGATAGAAGAAAAAGTCGGGCAATTGCTGATGCCGGATTTCCGTAATTTTAAAGGTCAACCTGTAACAGAAATGACTGATGAACTTGCCGAGCAGGTTAAAAAATACCATCTGGGCGGGGTCTTATTGTTCCAACCAAACACGGTGACAGCCGCGCAAACAACAAAGCTAGTTGCCGCTTATCAGGAGGCCGCGGAAAAGTATGGACTATTAATTTCCATTGACCAGGAGGGCGGAATTGTTACTCGTCTGCAATCCGGAACTCATTTTCCAGGAAACATGGCGCTTGGTGCCGCAGGGTCTGAAGAGCTCTCAGAAAAGGTTGGAAAAGCTATTGGCGAGGAACTTCAAGCCGCTGGAATTAATTTCAACTTTGGACCAGTACTTGATGTCAACAATAATCCTGACAACCCAGTGATTGGCGTGCGTTCGTTTGGCGAAGATTCGGAGCTTGTTGCTAAATTAGGTAAAGCCTATATTAGAGGACTTCAGGCAACGGATACAGCTGCAACAGCAAAGCATTTTCCAGGGCATGGTGATACGGCAGTGGATTCTCACTTAGGACTTCCAGAAGTGGGGCATGAAAAAGAACGATTGAAACAAGTAGAATTATATCCATTCCAGCAGGCGATGGATGCCGGGATGGACGCGATTATGACAGCGCATGTCACTTTCCCAAAAATTGACGATACAAAAGCCATTTCGAAAAAGGATGGCACTGAAATCGCCATACCTGCAACACTTTCCCATAAGGTGCTAACTGGTCTAATGCGAGAAGAGATGGGCTTTAAGGGCGTTATCGTAACGGATGCAATGAACATGCTAGCGATTGCCGATCATTTCGGCCCAGTCGATTCAGCCGTTCGTGCGGTAAAAGCAGGTGCGGATATTATCTTAATGCCTGTTGGTTTAGACGTTGTTGCAAATGGGCTTTATGAGGCAGTAAATTCTGGTGATCTTTCTATCGAAAGAATTGAGCAATCCGTTGAACGGATTTTAACACTGAAATTAAATCGCGGCATTGTAAAGCCAGAGGCAGCGACGAATGTTGATGAAAAGGCTGCCAACGCCGAAAAGGTTTGGAGATCTGCGGAACATTTACAGTTGGAAAAGGAAGCAGCAGAAAAGTCGATTACCCTTGTAAAGAATGATGGTGTACTTCCATTGAAAGCAGCTGCGGGCGATCGGATTGTCGTCGTCGGTTCAAATGCGACTACACTTGGACCTGAAGTTCAAAAACATCATTCCAATGTAACGATGATCAACAGTGCTTCTTTACTGTCTGGGGCTAATTTAACTACTGCCAAATCGGCAAAATATATCATTGTCGGTACAAATACTTCTAACGTGGCTGGAAGACTACCTTCTGCCAATCTCATGAGGCTAGTTAACCAAATGATTGATGAAACCGACGCAGAAGTGATTGGGGTAGGGCTCCGCAA
>NZ_JBALOX010000127.1:0-3203 GCF_036965165.1 Bacillus sp. JJ1521
TGACCCACATCGTGTGGGTCTGATTTTTTAGAAAATTTTAAATTTATATAGCATTTTTAGGCGAAAATGAAATAAAATAAAATTAATACGTACGAGGAGGGAATAAATGTATATTAACCGCAGAAAACTATTAAATGAAAAAATGGCTCATATAAAGAATGGATACTCGGCTTACGCAGAATCCCCAGATGTCATAAATGCGATAAAAAAAGAAATTGAAGCATTAAATCTTAATGTACTTGAAGAAGTAACCGAATTAGGCTCGTGGTTCATTCCAGTCAAGGTCGAGAGCTAAAAAAGTCGCACTCAAATTTGCGCGCGACTTTATTTTTTTAGTTCTGATTGCAAATATCCTGCAAATCAGCGACAACCTTGTCTACATCTTCCCATGAATAGATAGTTGCTCCCGATGCAAGTGGATGCCCACCACCATTATATTTTTTAGCAACTCCGTTAATGACTGGCCCTTTTGAACGTAAACGAACACGAATTTGATCCTGTTCCTCAACGAAAAACACCCATGTTTTAATATTTTCTATATTTCCTAAGTTACTTACAAGCTGCGAAGCTTCTGTAGATGTTACATTGTATTCTTTTAGAATATCTTTTGTAATCACCATCCAGCCAACACCATCTTCAGTAACCTTGTAGTTCTGATAGACATAACCACTCAGACGCGCAACATTTTCCTTTGTTTTATACAAATTCTCGTAAACTTGCGGAAAATGAAAGCCATATTCGATTAATTCTCCAGCATATGTAAATGTCTTTTGATTTGTATTTTGAAACAAAAATCTACCGGTATCTCCGACAATTCCAGCAAATAATAGTCTTGCAGCTTCCTTTGTAAGTATAAATCCTTGATTTTTCCCTTGTAGGTAAAGCTCATAAATCATTTCGCTGCAAGAGCTCGCATTTGTATCAACCCATAGAAGGTCTCCATAAGGGTCCTCATTTGGGTGGTGATCAATCTTGATTAATTTTTTGCCGTGATTATAACGTGTATCTGAAATCCGTCCCTGATTTGCAGTATCGCAAACTATCACTAATGCGTCTTCATACAATTCATCAGGAATTTGGTCCATTTCCTTAAGAAAGACTAATGAAGGTTCATCTTCGCCAACGATAAATATATTTTTAGTTGGAAACGAGGCTTTAATGATTTCCGCTAATCCACATTGTGAACCATAAGCATCTGGGTCTGGCCTTACATGGCGATGAATGATAATCGTATCGAATTCAGTTATTGTTTTAAGTATGTCTTGTATCATTTCGTTTCTCCTTTTTAATGATTCTATAATCCTGGTTTCTTCACGAAGTTTCCACATTTCATTCACTAGTATTTTGGATGGGTTCTGAGTTACAATAGGAATAACAATCTATAATTGGAGGAAGCTTCTTGTGAATATACTTGTTATGTTAGTCATTTTTGCATTCGGGTTTTATTTTTATTATAAAACAAAATACTTTCGCTCAAAACGTCCCATTGAAAAACAATGGCTTTCAGCAAAGTCTAGTATAGCACTTGGACTGTTTGTTGGTCTTTTTGGTTTAAATGCATTTTTTGTTCATCCTTCTACCATTTCATACGTCATTGGTACCATCCTTATCTTAGTTGGCGGAGGTAGTGTATGGGCTGGATTCCGTGCTTATAAGCATTACCTACCATTTGTCATTAAAGAAGCTGAACAGCAAGGGTAATGAAAAGAGACGCGTTTAAAAGCGTCTCTTTTTGTCTGTATTTATCTTTCTATTAATTGGGCCATCATCATTGCCTTTCCAACTACGATTCCACCATTGAAAACTTCAACATCAACTTTACCAAATCGTCTTCCAACCTCTAAAACTCTTGGGTGAATTTCCATCGTACTATCAATTTGAACAGGCTTCATAAAATAAACCGTCATATTTTCAATAACAAGATCACCTTTTTTAAAGGATTTGAGTACTCTATTGGCAGCCTCAGTGACAATCGTTGTAAACACACCATAGGAAATCGTTCCCAAGTAATTTGTCATTTGTGGAGTTACTTCACATTGGTAAATAGACTCTCCGTCAGCAGAAATATCGACCAGTTGATTAGTGACAATATCATCAATCGTTTCTCCAACCTGTGGTTGACGACCAATCATTTGAAGGGCTTTTAAAACATCCTGACGACTAATGATTCCTTGTAATCGATTTGATTGATCAACGACCGGAAGCATTTCAATTCCTTCCCACACCATCATATGGGAGACAGATGCAACAGATGTTTTTCCGTTCACAGTCATTGGATGTTTTGTCATCACTTTTTCAATGAGTACATTTTGTTCCTGTCCCATAATGTCTTTTGCAGTCACCATTCCAACGACCTTGGATTGATTATCAATAACAGGATAACGTCCATGTCCTGTTTCAGTATTATGTTCATACCACTTCTCAACTTTATCTGTAAGGTGCAGGCTAACTGTCTCTGTGTTCGGAGTTAAAATATCCTCAACCAACACAATCTCCTTTTTTATGAGCTGATCATAGATTGCCCGGTTAATCATAGTTGCAACTGTAAAGGTATCATAGCTACTTGAAATAATTGGGAGTTGCAGCTCATCAGCAAGCTTTTTTACATGATCGTCCGTGTCAAAGCCACCCGTAATTAACACAGCAGCTCCTGCATTTAAAGCATATTCATGTGCCTTTGTACGGTTACCAACAATCAATAGGTTACCAGCACCCGTATATCGCATCATCGCCTCAAGCTTCATTGCGCCGATTACGAATTTATTTAATGTTTTATGTAGACCGGCTTTTCCGCCAAGCACTTGTCCATCAACAATGTTGACAACTTCCGCGAAGGTCAGTTTTTCAATGTTTTCTTTTTTCTTTCGTTCAATACGAATCGTTCCTACACGTTCGATTGTACTAACATATCCCTTATTTTCCGCGTCTTTAATTGCACGGTAAGCCGTCCCCTCACTTACCTTCATATCCTTTGCAATTTGTCGAACCGAAATTTTCTCACCAATCGGAAGTGTGTCAATATACTGTAAAATTTGCTCATGCTTCGTCGCCAAGCTCTTCACCCTCTAATAGTCATTCTTTGTCTAGTTCCGTTATTTTCTTAACTCTATTATACGGGTGAAGTTGGTTTTATTCAATTTAATACAATTCAAATACGCCAACGCGTATTTGCGCACAGATTTTGGCCCACAGGAAGTGGGTCA
>NZ_JBALOX010000127.1:3356-6383 GCF_036965165.1 Bacillus sp. JJ1521
TTAGGATTATACAATAAACCTATTAAATTTCCACTGACCACAATCAAGGCAAAAACGAGCCAGGAAATTGCAAAAATCCCCTCTAAGCCTTCCGCTCCGATAGTTAGTCGTGGTACTCCAAAATAAAGTAAAACACCACAAAGCAATAAACATAGTAATAATCTATTATGCATATCATTTCCTCCTTTATCTATGCTTGTATCATTCTATGAAGCAACCATAAAAAAAAGACGCGAAAGCCGCGTCTTTGTTCCAGTTATAATTCAATTGCATCTCCAGCGACTAAAACTTTTCCCTCTGCAGAGGTAAGTCTTGAGACAAAATCATTTGCATCCTGCTTGATTACTGGGAATGTATTGTAGTGAATTGGCACAATTGTTTTTGCCTTGAGCCATTCAGCCGCAATTAACGCATCGTCTGGTCCCATTGTGAAATTATCCCCAATAGGAAGGAAGGCAACATCAATGTCGTTAAGTTCACCGATTAATTTCATGTCATAAAATAAGGCTGTGTCCCCTGCATGGTAGATTGTTTTTCCTTCAGCGGTAAACAAAATTCCGCCTGGCATGCCTGTATACACAAACTCCTGCTTCCCAGGAATTTCTACGCTTGAACCATGGAAGGCTAGCGTAAATTTCACCTTTCCGAAATCAAATTGATGCGCCCCACCAATATGCATCGGATGTACATTTAACCCCTGCCAGCCTAAATAAACGGCGAGTTCATTTGGCGCAACCACTAGGCTTGAGTTGCGCTTTGCAAGGTCTACGGTGTCCCCAACATGATCGCCGTGGCCATGAGTGAGTAAAATGACATCGACTTTTTCTTCATCTGCATTTAAGTCTGTATTCGGGTTTCCTGTAATAAACGGGTCAATAATGATTGTCTTTCCACCCGTTTCAATTTTCACTACAGAATGTCCATGATAGGATACCTTCATATGTATCTCCCCTTTTCTAAAATTGTATGTAATTCTATGCTTACTATATATCTTCTTTTCAGTTGCTCACTTTCCCTCTTTTTTTACCCTTTTATTAGATAAAACAAACCCATTAAAAAATGATGATTCTCATCAAGAAAGTTTACTTTTCAAATTGAAATTGCTACTCTTAATTTATCTTTAATAAGGAAGTGTCATATATGAATCAACGATTACAACAGCTTTCTAGTTGGTTAAAGGAAAAAGACATTACATGTAGTTTCATTACGTCTACTCCAAATGTATTTTACTTAACAAATTTTTATACGGAACCACATGAACGACTTCTCGGTTTATTTGTTTTTCAGGATGATGAGCCAATCCTTATTTGTCCAAATATGGAACTTGCCCAGGCACGCAATGCCGGCTGGCAATATGAAATTATCGGATATAGTGATACTGATAATCCATGGGAGCTTATCCAAAAGTCACTTTCAAAACGAAATGTTACTGTCTCTACATTAGCTCTCGAAAAAGAGCACTTAACAGTTGATCGCTTTGAGCAAATTCAAAAATTATTTCCATCGACTTCTTTCGTTTCTGCTGAAGAAAAATTACATACAATGCGTATGATTAAAGAAGAAAAAGAAATTTCCATTCTCCAAGAAGCAGCAAAGCTTGCTGATTATGGAGTTGAAGTTGGGGTCCAAGCAATCGCTGAAGGAAAAACAGAATTAGATGTACTCGCAACCATCGAATATGAATTAAAGAAAAAAGGAATCCGTCAAATGTCCTTTGATACAATGGTATTAACAGGGCTAAAAACAGCTGCACCACACGGAAAGCCCGCTCTTGAGACAATCAAAAAAGGGGATTTTGTCCTTTTTGATTTAGGCGTTATTCTTGATGGTTATTGTTCAGACATTACTAGAACTGTTGCATTTGGTGAAATTTCAGATCAACAACGTGAGGTTTATGATACCGTATTAAAGGCTCAATTAGCTGCTGTTAATGCATGTAAACCAGGAACAAGAGTCGGAGATATCGACGTANNATTTCAAATGCTGGCTATGGGGAATATTTTACACATCGAATTGGTCATGGGCTAGGAATCGATGTTCATGAATTCCCATCCATGAATGAAACGAATGATTTGCTTTTACAAAAGGGAATGGTATTCACCATTGAACCTGGAATTTATGTCCCGGAAATTGGCGGCGTTCGAATTGAAGATGATATGATTATCACAGCTAATGGGGCTAAAACACTAACTAATTTTCCGAAAGAACTCATCACGAAATAAATTAAAAGGACCCACGAGGTCCTTTTTTAATTTACTGCATTTTCTTCCTCTTCAAATTTTGAGCAAAGGTATTCAAACAGCTTATGGTTAAAATTATCTTGATTACGCACATAATCAAATAAAATATCATATTGTTCTTTGTTATCTTGCACACCATTTAACACTTTAAAAAATAATTCCCTCTGTTCCGAGATTGTATCTACGATTTCCTGATCTTTTTCGTCTTTTTCTTCAAAGCGTTTTGAGATGGTTTCATTTTTCAATTCATGACTTTTTAAGGAAGTAATGATTTGGTCAAATTGTTCCTTCACGAGATTCATATTTTCAGATACCTTGGTATTAAAGACTTCTTGATTTTGAACAATTTGTCTTAAAACCTCAAGCTGGTCTTTATGTTCCACATGCTGCTTGGCTGCTGTCTCATTGTATTTTTCCTGTTTTTTCATAAAGCCAACAAATACCTCCAATAAGTTTTTTTGTTCCGTCATTCTTTTAGAGAATTTTTCATTCTTCTCCATTTGCTTTTGTTCATGCTTAAAAAATTGGCGCTGCAATCCCTTTTGTTCCTCTGCTATTTTTTTTATTAGCCCATCATTGCTCTTTATAAATTCCTTAATCTTTTCATTGTATTTTTCCTGCAATTTCATATGCTCAGATACAAAATTTGAATAATAGGTGGATTGATTCGGATTTTCTGGTGCTGAATTCGTTGGACGGTGAACGTAGGGTGCTAATGATCCATTAAAGAAAACTGATGAACCCATATCTTTGCACTCCTTTACTATTTAGTAGACGAATGTCTTAC
>NZ_JBALOX010000128.1:0-8752 GCF_036965165.1 Bacillus sp. JJ1521
CATTAGATATTCATAATAAAGAATTTAATAAAGGTTTTCGCGGCTATGACGAGGATGAAGTAAATGAGTTTCTCGATCAAGTCATTAAAGATTATGAAATGGTCATTCGTGAGAAAAAAGAACTTGAATCAAAGCTTTCAGAGCTTAATGAAAAACTAGGTCATTTTACAAATATTGAAGAAACTTTAAATAAATCGATTTTAATTGCTCAAGAAACAGCAGAAGAAGTGAAACGAAACGCTTCTAAGGAAGCAAAACTCATAGTCAAAGAAGCAGAGAAAAATGCGGATCGTATTATAAATGAATCTTTAGCTAAATCTAGAAAGATATCAATTGAAATCGAAGAATTGAAGAAACAGTCTAAAGTATTCAGAAACCGGTTTAAAATGCTAATTGAAGCCCAGCTTGATCTGATTAGTAATGATGATTGGGATCATCTTATGGAATACAATGTAGAGCCAGTTTTTGC
Source organism: Bacillus sp. JJ1521 (assembly GCF_036965165.1). NCBI lineage: Bacteria > Bacillati > Bacillota > Bacilli > Caryophanales > Bacillaceae > Bacillus > Bacillus sp. JJ1521. Next base: position 470 of record NZ_JBALOX010000128.1, read on the forward strand.
TGAATCAGAAGAAAACTAAATTCTACACTTGACTCTTTTGTTTAATAAGCATATAATTTTAAAACAACTATTCAAATAAAATAATATACAAGCAGCTATGATAGGGACAGTAATTCTTGTCAAACTTATAAAGATAACAGTAGCGAGTCAGGGTTGGTGGAAGCCTGATATAAGCGATGAGAATGAAGATCACCCTGGAGTTCGGTGCTGAACACATAAAAATGGTTAAGGGATTCCTTTTGATCATTTCTAAGTAAGCATTTCGCGAATCATTCACGTTACGAATGTCGAGTGGACGAATGAAGAATCTTTCGTCTATAAGGGTGGTACCGCGAGAGACCTTCTCGTCCCTTTTTGGGATGAGAAGGTCTTTTTTTGTTTTTTTGAGTAAGGACCCAGAAATTTCCATACTGTAACAAGCTGCAAATAAGTTGGAACTATATTAGGAGGAAATGGTAATGGATTACAAAGACACGTTATTAATGCCAAAAACAGATTTTCCAATGCGTGGAAATCTCCCAAACCGTGAACCACAGATGCAAGAACAATGGGAAAAAATGAATATTTACCAAAAGGTTCAAGAACGTACAAAAGGGCGTCCATTATTCGTCTTGCATGATGGACCTCCATATGCGAATGGTGACATTCATATGGGGCATGCCTTGAATAAAATCATTAAAGACATGATTGTTCGTTTTAAATCAATGAATGGTTATTGTGCACCATATGTACCAGGTTGGGATACGCACGGTTTGCCAATTGAAACGGCCCTCACAAAGAATAAGAAGGTCAATCGTAAGGCGATGAGCGTTGCAGAATTCCGTAAGCTGTGTGAGGAATATGCATACGAACAAATCAATAATCAAAGAGAACAATTTAAACGCCTTGGTGTCCGTGGTGACTGGGAAAACCCATATATCACATTAAAACCAGAGTATGAAGCACAGCAAATCAAAGTTTTTGGAGAAATGGCTAAAAAAGGCTACATCTACAAAGGACTGAAGCCTGTTTATTGGTCCCCTTCAAGTGAGTCAGCACTTGCTGAAGCTGAAATTGAATATCAAGACAAGCGTTCACCATCTATTTATGTGGCATTCCCTGTGAAAGACGGAAAAGGTGTTTTAGAAGGTGACGAAAAAATCATCATCTGGACAACAACTCCTTGGACAATTCCAGCTAACCTTGGAATTAGTGTCCATCCAGATCTTGAATACAGTGTGGTAAGTGTCGACAACAACAAATATGTAGTTGCTTCGGCCCTTCTAGAGGCTGTTGCTAAAGAAATCGGTTGGGAAGATGTTTCAGTAGTGAAAACTCTCAAAGGTCGTGAATTAGAGAATGTGGTTGCAACTCACCCAATCTATGGACGTGATTCTCTAGTCATGCTTGGTGAACATGTTACAACTGATGCAGGTACTGGATGTGTTCATACAGCACCAGGACACGGGGAAGACGACTTTATCGTAGGTCAAAAATACGGTATTGGTGTTGTTTGTCCTGTTGATGAAAAAGGATATATGACTTCAGAAGCAGAAGGTTTCGAAGGTCTATTCTATGATGAGGCAAATAAGCCGATTACAGAAAAATTAACTGAAGTTGGAGCATTATTAAAGCTTTCCTTCATCACTCACTCCTATCCACATGATTGGCGTACAAAGAAACCAACGATCTTTAGAGCAACAGCTCAATGGTTTGCATCAATCAAGGATTTTAGAAATGAGCTAATGGAAGCTGTTAAAGAAACAAAATGGGTTCCAGCGTGGGGTGAAACAAGATTATTTAATATGGTTCGTGACAGAGGAGACTGGTGTATTTCACGTCAACGAGCATGGGGTGTTCCAATTCCGGTATTTTACGGTGAGACTGGAGAGCCAATCATTACAGACGAAACGATTAACAATGTATCCGAACTATTTAGAGAATATGGTTCAAATGTTTGGTTTGAACGTGAAGCAAAAGAATTATTACCGGAAGGCTTCACTCATGCATCAAGTCCAAACGGTATCTTTACTAAAGAAACGGATATTATGGACGTTTGGTTTGACTCTGGCTCATCCCATCAAGCTGTTCTATTAGAAAGAGATGATTTACAACGTCCAGCAGACCTTTATTTAGAAGGCTCAGACCAATATCGTGGCTGGTTTAACTCTTCATTATCAACAGCTGTAGCAGTAACAGGAAAAGCTCCATATAAGGGAGTACTAAGCCATGGTTTTGCCCTTGATGGTGAAGGCCGTAAGATGAGTAAATCACTTGGTAATGTTGTGGTTCCTGAGAAGGTAATGAAACAGCTTGGAGCAGATATCTTGCGTCTTTGGGTCGCTTCTGTCGACTATCAATCAGATGTTCGTGTATCTGATGCAATCTTAAAGCAGGTTGCGGAGGTTTACCGTAAAATAAGAAATACTTTCCGTTTCTTACTAGGTAACTTAAGTGATTTCAACCCTGAAACTGATGCAGTTCCAGTTAATGAATTACGTGAAGTTGACCGCTATATCCTTGTAAAATTAAATAAATTAATTGATAAGGTTAAAACATCTTATGAAAATTATGAATTTGCAGGTGTTTATCATTCTGTTCATAATTTCTGTACAATTGAGTTAAGCTCTTTCTATCTTGACTTTGCGAAGGATATTTTATATATCGAAGCTGCGAATCAGCATGATCGTCGTTCAATTCAAACTGTTTTATATGAGGCATTATTAAGCTTAACTAAACTTGTTACACCAATTCTTCCACATACAGCAGACGAGGTATGGTCTCATATCGATTTCGTTAAGGAAGAAAGTGTTCAATTGGTTGATATGCCTAATTCAGTTGAAATTCCAAATGCAGATCAATTAGAAGCAAAATGGGATTCATTCATGGAGCTTCGCGATGATGTTCTCAAAGCCCTAGAAACAGCTAGAAACGAGAAAGTCATTGGTAAATCATTGGCTGCTAAGATTACTTTATATCCAAACAGTGAAACAAAAGCTCTATTAGATTCTGTTGAGGAAAACTTGAAGCAATTGTTCATTGTGTCAGGCTTTGAAATTGGTGGCTCTTATGAGGATGCATCAGAAAATGCACAGGTTTTTGAGCAAGTAAAAATTGTAGTAGGTGTTGCCGAAGGTGAAACATGTGATCGTTGTTGGGTCGTTACACCAACAGTCGGTGAAGACAAAGATCACCCAACACTTTGCTTACGTTGTGCATCTGTTGTAAAAGAAAATTACTAATAAGGAAAAATGTCATGAATCTAAGGTTCATGGCATTTTTTTGCATTTTAAATGTATTTTGAAATATTACGTTAATACAACTGTAAACTAACAATTAGCTCGCCAACCGTCAATTCTTTTTAAGAAAAACGTATTATGTAATTAGAAACAGAAAAAAGGATCATTTTAATCCTACAGGAAAAAGTTGTTGGCTTTAACACAAACCTTTCTCGGCAACACTATCCTTACTAACCTTTAAAGATGTTCTTATGCATTTAATCCAAAGCATGATAAGGAGGCGTTCCAATGAACGGTCAGTATGCAGAGATTAAAGCGGAGTTAGAATTAACGAAGAAGGAACTATTATCAAGGTTGATGCAGTCAACAAATTTTGAAGTAAGTCAAGAATTTCTTTTTCAGAATCAGCAGTCTGAAAAAGAAAAAATTGTAATCAATCATATAAAAGAAGACCTAAATGATGTCGACAGAGCATTAAATAAATTGAATTCCGGTTTGTTTGGAATCTGTGAAGAAACAGGTGCTGAAATTCCAATCGAGAAACTAAGGATCCTTCCGACAGCACGTACCATATTTGAATTTTCCTTCACCGATTTATATGACAGAAGCAACTGTCTACCCCATCAACGTGAAAACCATCTATATTTAGTAGGGCAGGAGTAAAAGTTCCTTTTACTTCTGCTTGCTTCATCCTCAAATACATTGTACACTCGTCCAATCATATGCTAAAATGCTAAAAGGTAAAGTTTGTTAAGATGGGGGCGTTTACGTGTATTATTATTTAATTGCTTTGTTCGTAATTGTATTAGATCAGGTAACAAAATGGGTGATTGTACGTTATATGGAGCTTGGAGATTCAATTGAAATCATTCCTAATTTTTTGTACATAACCTCGCATCGTAACCGTGGTGCAGCATGGGGGATTTTACAGGGGCAAATGTGGTTTTTCTATATTATCACCATTATCGTTGTGGTTATGCTCATTCTTTACATTAAACGTCTCAAACCAAACCAACGACTTTTTGGCATTGCGCTTTCATTTATGCTGGGTGGTGCAATTGGTAATTTTATCGACCGTATCTTTCGTAAAGAAGTTGTCGACTTTATAGATACATACATTTTTACATATAATTTCCCAATTTTTAATATAGCTGATTCCGCACTAGTCATTGGTGTTGGTTTAATCTTGATATTAACACTTTTTGAAGGGAAATTAGAAAAGGAGAAAACAGATGAATCAATTCGAACTAACGATTGAAGAACAGCAGCAAAATGACCGAATTGATAAAATTATTTCTGCCTTTAATTCAGAATGGTCAAGAACTCAAGTCCAATCCTGGATTAAAGACGGAAATGTTACGGTTAATGGGAATAAAATCAAACCAAATTATAAAGGAAATCTTGGAGACAAAATTCAAATTGACATTCCGGAGCCAGAGCTACTTGATGTTGTTCCAGAAGATATGAATTTGGATATTTATTATGAGGATGCGGACGTTCTTGTAGTCAATAAGCCGAAGGGAATGGTCGTGCATCCTGCCCCAGGTCATGTCAGTGGGACGCTTGTAAATGGTCTCATGGCACATTGTAAGGATTTATCTGGAATCAATGGAGTTCTTCGTCCAGGAATAGTCCATCGGATTGATAAAGATACTTCTGGTCTATTAATGGTTGCAAAAAATGATGTTGCCCATGAGTCTTTAGTGAATCAATTAGTTGAAAAGACAGTTACACGTAAATATAAAGCAATTGTCCATGGGGTCATCCCTCATGATCAAGGTACGATCGATGCACCAATTGGTCGAGATAAAAAGGATCGTCAAAGCATGACAGTTACGGATGAGAACAGTAAAGTTGCGGTAACTCATTTTAATGTTTTGGAACGATTTAAAGATTTTACATTTATTGAATGCCAGCTTGAAACAGGACGGACCCATCAAATTCGTGTTCATATGAAATATATCGGATATCCGCTAGCCGGTGATCCAAAGTATGGTCCAAAGAAAACATTGGATTTGGGTGGACAAGCTTTACATGCTGGGGTGTTAGGTTTTGTGCATCCTAGAACGAATGAGTATCTTGAATTCGAAGCTCCACTTCCTGCTTATTATGAAGAGCTTCTCGAAAAACTACGACATTAGGATTTAGTTTTAAAAAAAGAATTGACAAAATTCGATAAGAGCCGTAAAATGAACTTAATTAAATGAGCCCCTTTAAAATCAGTCCCGTGAGGCTGAGAAGGAAACGGAATATACATTGGGATATCTATATCCTCTTGTGTTAAATCTCTATGTCCTCTCACTAACGGTGAGAGGACTTTTTCGTTTTAAGGGAGTTATCAATGTGAAGTGAGGTGTAGCAAATGGCTGAAACTGAAAAAGCTGTAGTACTAGACAATCAGGCAATTAGACGAGCATTAACAAGAGTAGCTCATGAAATCATTGAAAAAAACAAAGGTATCGAAGACAGTGTAATCGTTGGAATTAAAACAAGAGGAATTTACCTTGCAAATCGGATCGCAAGTCGAATCGAACAAATTGAAGGTAAAAAGATTGCAATCGGTGAACTAGATATCACTTTATATCGAGATGATTTAACAACAAAAACAGCAGACCGGGAACCAATCGTAAAAGGATCCGATATACCGGTTGATATCACAAATAAAAAAGTCATTTTAGTAGATGACGTATTATACACTGGAAGAACAGTTCGAGCTGCATTAGATGCGATAATTGATATCGGACGTCCAGCACAGATACAACTAGCAGTTTTAATTGACAGGGGTCATCGTGAGTTCCCAATTCGAGCAGATTATGTTGGGAAAAACATTCCAACGGCAAGCTCTGAACAAATTGTCGTAGAACTAGAAGAAATTGACAAAGTAGATCAAGTAACAATCCATAAAAAATAAATAAGTACCCTTTAAATGTAGTCCAGAGAGGCTAACAAAGGGGTAACATTCCTTCTCAACTCGACAGGGATTTGTGTACCTCTTTGTGTAAAAACACAAAGATTTTTTTGTTTGGGTATGTTAAGACTGAGGAGGAAAAAAGGTAATGAATGATAACCAAAAGGTTGTTTTAGGCATAAAAGAAAAACCATCAGCGGGTCTCTTCGCAATACTAAGCCTGCAGCATTTATTTGCAATGTTTGGTGCAACGATCCTTGTACCGTATCTAGTAGGAATTAGCCCTGGGGTGGCTCTCATCTCCAGTGGATTAGGAACACTTGCATTTTTACTTATTACAAAGGGTCAGGTTCCTGCATATTTAGGATCATCCTTTGCTTTCATCATCCCACTTCAAACGGCAATCGCAGCTGACGGCCCCGGTGCTGCAATGATGGCAAGTTTGCTTGCAGGTTTAGTATACGGGATTGTAGCGTTATTAATTAAAGCAACAGGACATAAATGGCTAGTTAAAATTTTACCACCTGTCGTAGTTGGACCAGTCATCATCGTAATCGGTCTAAGTCTTGCGGGTACAGCGGTAGGAATGGCAATGAATGATCCGAGTGGTTCATATAGCCTGCAGCATTTTTCAGTGGCATTAGTAACATTAGCTATCGTGATTATCGCAACCATTTTCTTTAAAGGTTTCTTAAATCTAATCCCAGTTTTAATCGGGATTATTGGTGGATACTTATATTCATTAGCCATGGGACTGGTTGATTTTACGCCCGTAAAAGAAGCAAAATTTATAGAAATGCCAGATTTTATTATCCCTTTTGTTTCTTACACACCGCATTTTTCAATGGATATGATTGCTTTAATCGTCCCAGTAGCGGTTGTAACCTTATCGGAGCATATCGGTCATCAAATGGTGTTAAGTAAAGTTGTTCAAAAAGACTTGATTAAACAGCCAGGTTTACATCGTTCTATTATGGGGGACGGGGTTGCAACGATGATTGCAGCATTGCTTGGTGGTCCACCAAATACAACTTATGGAGAAAACATCGGCGTTCTTGCGATCACTCGTGTATTCAGTGTATATGTAATCGGTGGTGCAGCCGTTGTCGCAATTTTCTTCGGCTTTAGTGGAACGATCAATGCTTTAATAAGCTCCATACCTACTCCTGTTATGGGTGGGATTTCAATCCTCCTATTCGGAATAATTGCTTCATCCGGTTTACGGATGTTAGTGGATAGCAAGGTTGATCTTGGAGAAAACAGAAACTTAGTGATTTCATCTGTCATCCTAGTAGTTGGAATTGGTGGAGCCTTCATCAAAGTGTTAGGTTTTGAAATTCACGGTATGGCATTGGCTGCAATCATTGGTGTTTTACTAAACATCATTCTTCCTGGTGGAGAAGTGAGTGAAGAAGAAGATATATATGAGACTCATCTTGAGGATGATAACTCTGTTGCATAATGTTTCGCCTTTTAAAGTAACCCAGAGAGGTTATTAAGGGTGTTGGTTTTGCGAAGAGGGGATAGTTTCCTGTACCCTTTTTTTCAAAAAAACCATGATTTTACACCCTTACCAAAGTAGGTAAGGGTGTTTTTTGATAGAAATGGAATTGATGTCTAGCTCCAGGCGCCATCGGCTCTCTGGTCTAAGCCAATCGCTTCGGAATGTAAAGAGCACACCTTCTGTCAGCGCTTGTCTTATGCTTGTTGCCGATAAGCGGGCGCCCTGCGCTTTTCTAATTAGGAGGAGAGAAAATGAATCATTTACTTACGATGACCGAATTAAGTATTGAAGACATTGACCGCATTCTTTTTGATGCAGAGCTTTTTGCCGGGGGGAGTAAGTGGAAGCTTGAAAAACAAACATTTGTAGCAAATCTTTTCTTTGAACCAAGTACGCGGACTCGCTTTAGCTTTGAGGTAGCTGAAAAAAGATTAGGTGCTGACATCTTGAACCTAGAAGCAATGACTTCAAGTGTTCAAAAAGGAGAAACTCTTTATGACACCGTAAAGACACTACAATCAATCGGAGCAAATGCGGTCGTGATTCGGCATCCAAAAGATGAATATTTTAATGAGCTACTCTGTGGTATCAATATTCCAATAATAAATGCAGGTGATGGATGTGGTCATCATCCTACACAATCTCTCCTCGAT
>NZ_JBALOX010000129.1:0-21019 GCF_036965165.1 Bacillus sp. JJ1521
ATACTTTTAATTCAGATAAGTGTAACCGTTTTCAATTTAAAAGAAATTAACAATAAAAACATCATTTTGTTCATTAAGTTCACGAGAGTTACAAATCATGCAAATCTAGTGATGAAATAAATGTTACAAACGCATGAATTACCTTTACCTCAATTGATTCATTGTGGTAAAGCATCCATGTATTACGTATTAATGGCTTATTTTCTTTATCCGTGATAAAAACTTTATGGATGTCTTCATTTCCTTTTAATATCATTCCTGGCAATATGGCATATCCAAGACCATTCACGACCATTTCCTTACACGTATCGACTTGGTCGACTTCCATTGTGATCATTGGCGGTTTCGTAAAATTCTCAATCCACCAGTTATCAACGATAGATTTTAGAAGATTGTCAGTTTTGTAATCAATTCTTGGGAGATTAGGTAAGTCGTTTATATCAATTTCTTCTATTGATGCGACACAAAGATGATCCTCAAATAACAATTGTTTTTGCTCCATCCATGTATATTCACCACGGACAAAAGCAATATGAATATCCTTTTTGTATAGGGAATGAAAAAGGTCTCGACTCCAACCTGTTGTAACTTTAAATTCAACACTTGGATATTTATCCTTAAAAGCTCTTAACAATTGAGGAAGTTTATATTTTGTGAAAAAGCTCGAAACACCTATATTAATGGTTCCGACAACCTTGCTTTCCATATTGGTCAAATTATCTTTGATTTGTCTTAATTTTATGATCATTTCCTCAGCACTTTTTACTAGATATTCCCCTTGAGGAGTAAACTGAACTCCACGTCTATCCCTGTTAATTATTTTTACCCCAAATTCCTTTTCGATTTGTTTGATCCGATTCGTTAATGCAGGTTGAGAGATAAATAATTGCTTACCTGTTTTTGTTATATTTTTATTTTCATAAAGAACTCTGAGAATTTCCCAATCTTCGCTTCGCATTTCTATCTCCTTTAGATATTCAAAAATCTTATTAAACCTTATACAAATTCAATATTTTACTTATATCTAATAATATACTATATTTTTCATTACAAATTATTGAAATTAATGGGTGAGGGAAAAACATGAATCTTTGGATCGTCATCATCATTTGCACTGGATTTCAAACCATATTAAATACAACTAGACCCATCATCACGCTATATGCATCTGAAATGGGAGCAAATACCTTTGATATTGGAATATTAACGGCAGCATATGCTTTCTTCCCCTTAATATTTGCTATACATGCAGGGAGAATTGCTGATAAGATCGGGGACCGATTGCCTATATTTTTTGGTTTAATCGGGATATCACTAGGATTGGTTATTCCTTATTATTTCCCTTCCATGCTGAGTTTGTTTATTTCGCAATTAATTGTCGGAACAGCCGGTGTCTTTATTACGGTTTCCTTACAAAACATTCTTGGGAATATTGCTACAGAGGAAAAACGCGATCAATACTACAGTTTGTTCGGGATAGCTACCGCGATAGGGGCCATGATTGGTCCAATCATCGGAGGTTATTTAGGGGAACATATTTCTTATTCATCCGTATTCCTTGCTTCTATTTTCATTAATATTATTCCAATTTTGATCTCGTTTTTGATTCCTGTTCTACGTAAGCAAAAAACTAAGCAAAAAATGAGTATTAGCGCTTCTGTTGAGTTATTAAAAATGCCTTTATTAAGAAAAGCTTTAATTTCTAGTGCGCTTGTCCTTTATTCAAAGGATATATTCATCGCCTATTTCCCACTGTTCGCTAAGCAGTATGGGATTTCTACTTCAACAATTGGATGGATCATATCGATACAGGGGTTAGCAATTATACTTGTTCGATTTTTATTACCTGCTTTAACAGAAAAGCTTGGAAGGGACAGTATTTTAATCGTATCCGTATTTATGGCTGGTATTTCATTTTTATTAGTTCCGTTTACGGGGAATGTGATTTTATTAGGAGCCCTAAGCGTCTTCATGGGACTTGGTTTAGGATGTGGTCAACCACTTTCGATGACAACTACCTATAATGCTTCACCAAAATCAAGGACTGGTGAGGTTCTAGGATTGCGACTAGCTTCTAATCGGTTGTCTCAGTTAATCGCCCCAGTCTTTTTTGGTTTGGTAGGATCATGGGCTGGCATTTTTTCAGTATTTTTTATCAGTGGTACGTTTTTACTTGGTGGCATATTTGCGATTAAACCTGAAAAGAAAAGTAAACTAGCTTCATAGAAAAAGCCTACAGCAATGAGCTGTGGGCTTTTGTATGTTTAGAGTTTAAATGATACAAATTTTAATTCCGTCATTTCCTCGGTAGAGTATTTAATTCCTTCTTTTCCAACTCCACTATTTTTCACACCGCCATATGGCATATTATCCACTCTGAATGATGGGATATCGTTGATAATCACTCCACCAACTTCCAATCGGTCAGCTGCTTCAAATGCTTTTTGAATATTTGTGGTGTACACTCCTGCCTGTAATCCATATTCGGAATAATTCACAAGCTCAATAGCTTCATCCCATGTTTTATAAGCGTTAACTGAAACGACTGGACCAAATGCTTCATTGCAGGAAATGGATAGATTTTCCGCAGTATTCACTAATATTGTCGGTTGGTACACTGTCCCTTCTCGGTATCCGCCAAAAACAATATTTGCTCCAGATACTTTCGCTTCTTTTACCCAATCTTCAATTCGAACAGTTTCTTTAGGATGGATAAGGGCTGAAACATCTGTGTCATCTAATTTTGGGTCACCAATAACTAGCTTACTAGTGTAGTGTTTCATTTTTTCTGTAAACTCTTCAAATAATTGTTCCTTCACATAAATACGTTGAACAGAGATACAAACCTGCCCCGCAAAATTGAATGCACCTTCGACACAACGAGCTGCTACCGCATCAAGATCTTCTGCGCTATCAATTATAACGGCTGCGTTTGAACCCAATTCAAGTGTCACACGCTTAAGTCCTGCTTTTTCTTTAATTTGAGTTCCGACCGGTACACTTCCTGTGAAGGTAATCATTTTTACACGAGGATCCTGAACAAGAAGGTCACCTATGATACTACCTTTACCAGTCACAACGTTAAGTGCTCCTTTTGGTAATCCAGCTTCTTCAAATAGTTTTGCGGTCATTATTGCGCTAAGTGGTGTTTGCGAAGCAGGCTTTAATACGACTGTATTTCCTGCTGCAAAGGCAGGACCAAGCTTATGCGCTACTAGATTAAAAGGAAAGTTAAATGGTGTAATCGCTGCGATAACACCAAGTGGTTCTCTTTTTGTATAACCAAATCGACCTTTCCCGCTTTTTGCGGCATCAAGTGGTACGGTTTCTCCGTGAAGTCGCTTAGCTTCTTCTGCTGCAAATTTATAAGTTTCAGCAGTTCTTATTATCTCAGCCCTTGCTGCTTTTAATGGTTTAGCATTTTCAGCAGCAAGGATTAACGCGCATTCTTCAAGTTTTTCCGAGAATAAGTCAGATACTTTTTCAAGGATTTCCGCACGTTCGAATGCGGTTAAATCACGCATTGTTTTTGTAGCTTGCTGCGCACTAGCTATTGCGTTATCCACCTGTCCTTTTGTGGCTAACGGGATCAGCGCAATTATTTCTTGATTATAGGGTGAGCGTAATTCCTCGTATTCGACTCCCTCTTCCAAATGTCCGTTAATAAACAATTTTTGTTTTTCCATTATGTAGCCTCCTTCTCTTATCATTATAAAAAAATGGGTTGTTAACCAGATTCTTGAGCATCGTTAATCACTGTTGATTCGTCTTTTGTATGTGTATAAAAGGCTCCTCCCACTAAGAAAGCACCACTCATTAAAAAGACTGAAAGTAGTCCCAAGCCAGTTCCAATTACGCCAAATAAAATAGGTGCTGCCAATTGAGAGATGCGATTTGTTGCTAGTCTTAGTCCTAACACTTCTCCCGTCTTTCCCATTGGGGATGCGTTATAAATAGTCGTCATTGATAAAGGTTGACCACAACCGAGCCCCGCTCCCATCAAAATGGCGAGCCCTGCAAGAAGATAAATATGTGTTGTGAACGGAATCATTAAATAGCAGGTTCCAGCAACTAAAATTGAGATAAGGAGCAATCTTGCCCGTCCCACCAAAATTGAAAGTTGCCCTAAGAAGAATCTTATCGGAACCATGGCTAATGCATTTAACGCTATAATCCACCCAATCTGTGAATCTGATATATTAAGCTGTAGTGCATAAAGTGGAAAGTACGCAATAAATATATCACGTGAATAGAGAACTAAAGCACTTCCAACCAATGCTTTCCTCAGTAATGGAATCTTTACCAAAGAAAAAGTACTATTTTTTGATGATTCTACTGCATCTGCTTTTGCTCTAATTATTACTGGTACCCAAAATGAGACTATAATTGCAACGATCCCGATTATTCCTGAAACAAAAAATGCGTTACGATACGAAGTATATTCGGCTAAATATCCTCCTATTACTGGTCCGAAAAATTGGGCAATGGCGACAACCATACTAAAAAGCCCAAAGTAATGGTCTCTATTCTCCTTAGTTGCCGCATTACCCAAAACATTTTGCAACGAAATGATGATAAAAATATGGGCTAATCCGACGATAATTTGAGATATGTAGATTGACCATAAAGACGAAAAAACAAAAGGAAAAACCAGCCCAATACTAGCTGCAATCATGCCAAATAAAATAGGAAGCCGATCTCCTATTTTATCTGTAATTTTTCCTGCACGTACCGCAAATAATAATGGGAAAAAGGCATATGTTGCGGTTAAAATACCAATTTCAAAGGTGCTTGCACCTAAATTTGTACCGTACAAAGTGATCAGTGGTCTTGTAAGATGTAGCATGAGTTGAAAAACAAAAACTATGATTAGTACGACTTTAAGTGCCATGGATTTTTCATCCCTTATTTTAGAATACTTGATATCTCAATCCGTTGTCGATCAGCTTCCTCTAAAAGACTTTCTACTACTTTTTTTGTAAGAGGTATGCCTGATTGTAAGCGTTCCGTCGTTTTTCTTTCCTCCGGTTCGCCTGGAATTAAGATTTCATCAAAGCCTTGTGCTCTAGGTAGTGATTTAACTCGAGAAACAAACGTATCCATCCGACTTTCGAATTCTTCCTTTGACATAAATAAATCCGGACGTATGACAAAAAATAAATGTCCAACATTCTGGGGCTCTGAATGGTCAAAATAGAGACTTTTTACATCCCCACCATAATTTGAACCTGTGAATACACCCGCTAGCAAATCCATTAACATTGCGAGAGCTGCTCCTTTAGCACCACCAAATGGAAGACAAACACCCTCGAATGCTTTTGCTGCATCCGTTGTTGGCGCACCATCGGCATCCAAAGCTAATCCTTCAGGAATCTGTTCACCATGTGTGGCAGCTAAACGAATTTTGCCACGAGCGATTACTGTCATCGCCATATCTAAAACGTAATCAGATCCTTCTTTACCACCTGGGATTCCTGCTGCAAAAGGACTTGCACCAAGAAATGCTGTTTTACCACCAAACACAGGAAGTGCGGGTGAAGAATTTGTATAGCCGAGAGCAATGTAACCAGCATCAATTGCCTGTTGGACATATAGGGACGCCATTCCAAAATGTGTACTTCGACTGACCGCGACTAAGCCAATTCCACTCTCCTTAGCTAACGCTATTCCTTCTTCGATAGCTCGATGGGCGGCCAAAAATCCCATTCCATCATCCCCATCTACATGTGCAACAGCTGAAGTCATTCTTTTTACCGAAATAGTAGGTTTGGGATTTACCACCCCACGTCTAATTCTTTCAAGATACATCGGGATTCTCGAAACACCATGTGAATCTAGTCCACGTAGATTAGCAGCAACTAAATCCTGTGCGATAATTACCGCATCCTCTTCCCTAAGTCCCCCGGCTGTCAATAACAGCTTAGCTGCTTCTGTTAAATTTTCTTTTGATACGACTAATTCTGACAAGATTTTGAACCTCCTTTTTTTATATGGATTCCTTTTATATATTTTCAAAATCAAGTTCTTGAACAAATTTTACAAATTCGTCCACCAGACTATATTCCAGCGATTCATCGTGGTACAACATCCATGTATCTCTCGTAATTAATTCTCCGTCATTTGTGGTTAAATTCATTTTATAAACATCTTTTTCATTATTTACTACTAGTCCAGGCAAAATAGCATATCCTAATCCATTAACGACCATTTGTTTACATGTATCCGTCCGGTCAACAGTCATTGCAATTTTTGGGGGTGTCGAAAAATTTTCTGACCACCAATGGCTAATTAATTCTCTTAATTTTGAATCAGATCCATAATCAATTCTCGGCAAATTCGGTAAATCCTCCAGCATAATTGGATATGGGGAAACGATTGTTAAAGGCTCCTTAAACAATAAATGTTTCCCTTCCTGCCAGGGATAATCCCCCCGCACAATTGCAATGTGTATTTCACGGTTTGTCAGTAAATGAAAAGCCTCACTGCTCCATCCGGACGAGACCATAAACTCTACTTCAGGAAAGTTATTTTTAAATTGCTTTAAGATCTGCGGGATTTTGATTCTTGTTATTAAATTTGAAACACCAATTCGTAAAGTTCCAACAACTTTATCATCTATATCGGAAATGGTATCTTTTATACTTCGTAACCTGTAAAGCATTTCATCCGCACATTTTACAAGGAATTCTCCTTGGGGAGTGAAATGTACGCCACGTCTTCCTCTTATTACAATTTGTGTATTAAATTCATTCTCAATTTGTTGCAACCGTTTTGTTAAGGCTGGCTGTGAAATATATAATAGATTAGCTGTTTTCGTAATGTTTTTTTGTTCATGAAGAATTTTTATGATTTCCCAGTCACGTGTGTCCATCTCTTTTCCTCCGAATCTCAAAGTTTTGTAAATCAACTTTACCGCAATCGGGAGGAAAAATGTAGACTATTTACGCTTTACTTAATTTTATATAATATTCTACGGATACTAATTTCCGGACTCGTTAGGATTGGGAGGTCAGGTTTCTCCCAATCCACCAATGAACGACACATAGACATTTGCGCTAATATAACTACATCACTTGTAGTACTTAATTCAGTGATCTTTTCCCGAATTAAACGATTATGGGTGTTTGGATCCCCTATTTGCAGAGCGGAGAATGCTTCTGTTAGAACATGAGTATCAACTTCGATTGTACGTTTTTTCTCCTCTGCAATTTCATACAGAAGATTCGTAGTTGTCGGTCCCGCTGCACCGACTGTCGCAATCACTCCGAGTTTCTCTCCAACTTCGATTGCATGCTCTAGCATTGCAATATCGGCACTTAATACTGGTATATCAAATTGATTTGCCACACCAGAAACATATGGTGAAAAGGAGGAGCACGTCAGTAGAATACCATCTACTCCACTATCCTCTGCCCGTTTCATCAAACTTACCAATTGTTCCACCATGGTGTCGGTTACATTTCCCGTCCTATTTAACTCATCAATTAACCCTTCATCCATGAAATTTAACAGATGGACTTCTGGTGCAAATTGTTGAAATGCTTCTAAAATCGGTTGAACTGAATTCATTGTTGCATGAACAAGACCAATCTTAGTTTTTCCAGACATATGAACAACCTCACTTTTTTCGATTTATGAATACCATTAGCCTACTGATAATTTTTTTAGATGGTTCACTGCTTTCTCAAGAAAATCTTCCTTGCCAAAACTCCCAGACTTCAAAACAATTAACATATTTCGACCAAGAGCCAAGCCTGATGGCAGACCAGTCTCAATCTCTTCTAGTACATAGTTTCCAGTAATCCCTAACTGTCTACATATCGTTCCTGATGTATCACCACCAGCCACAACTAGCCTTTGTAACTTGGTATCATCAATTACCTTTTCGGCCACTTGAGCAAGGACCTGGGAGACCATTTTACTAGTAAGCAGGTCATTCATTTCAAGCATTCTTCCAATTGCCTTTGTTTCCATCACAACTTTTTTTCGGTTATCGGCCATAATTAGGACATCTTTTCCTATTTTAATTAATGCTTCAATTTCTTGGACCATTCGTCCTATTTCTTTCGCACGCTTTTCAGGTGAAAAAACAAAGCGTGAATCCAAAATAACACTTGGAGTCCCTTGTTCCATTAAATGGGTAGTTTGTGCATAGGTTTGTGGCGTTAAACTCCCAGAGACAATCAACACTCCATTTTCGTCGGAAATATTGAACTCTTTTAAAGGATTGGGTACTGGTTCAATCTTTAAAAACTTTGGTTGTTCTTCGGCAATTGCTGAACTACCACAAATGATATTCAGATCATGAACTGCTTCTGCGACAATTTGCAAATCATTTTGTGTTTCGGAATCAACAATACAATAATTAGAAGATTTCCGTTTGTTTTCAATTTCATTCCGTAATACTTCTGAGCCCTTTCTTACCACGTCAAGTGTGATAAGGCTAACCTTACGTGAGGTTTGGGATTCTAAAATTCTTACGAGATTTGAATCTACCATTGGATGGACTGGATCATTTGCAAACTCGGAATGCTCTAATAACTTTCCGTGAACAGTATGAACCCCATTTATAGTTTGTCTCCCATTTTTCGGAAAAGCCAAGCTTATTACCGCAAATTCCTTGTTCAATGCATCTAACATCGCATCGAATTCTTTCCCAATGTTTCCTCGAAAAACGGAACAGGTCTTATTAAAAAATTGGGTACATCCCAGGTCCTTAAGTATATTCGTTGCCTTAAATACCTTTTGATAGCTTTCTTCCTCGGAATCCAGTCTGCTATCCGTGTCAATGATTAATACATCCGGTTTGTCTCCAAGTTGTAAATCCTCTTGAAAGGTGAGTATTTTCACGGTATAGTGATTTTTACTAAACATTAGTCCGATGTCATTCGCACCTGTCGTATCGTCTGCGACAACCCCAATCATGTTCTCACCCCTATTCACCTATTAGATTACAAATGCTTTCGTTTTAATTCTTTCAATAATAGCTTCTGTAAACTCAGTTGTGGAAGCTGTTCCTCCAAGATCCTTTGTCTTAACACCTTCAGCAAGTGTCGTGTAGATACCGTTTTCAATTGTACGTGCAATTTTTGAAACACTTTCATCATTATGACGGCTGCTTAGCCAATCTAAAAACATTACAGTTGAAAGCATAATTCCAATTGGATTTGCAATATTCTTGCCTGCTATATCTGGTGCAGACCCATGAGCTGCTTGAGCCATTGCTTGACTATCATTGTTATTAATGGACGGTGCTAACCCTAAGCTTCCCGTTAGTTCCCCGGTCAGATCTGATAAAATATCTCCAAACATGTTCTCTGTAACGATGACATCGAAATCTTTTGCACGTCGTACAAGATGTGCAGCCATTGCATCAATATGATAGTCATCTATTTCTACATCAGGGTAATTTTGACCGACCTCACGACAAACTTGTAGGAATAGCCCAGAACCCAGCTTTATAACGTTTGCTTTATGCACAATTGTTACTTTTTTACGTCTTTGTCTTGCCATTTGGAAGGCAGAATGTGCAATTCTTTCGATAGCCTTTCGTGTAAATACCCCAGTTGAAACCACAACATCTGGAGTTATTTGCCATTCCCCCACACCTACATACATATTGCGGTCGCAATAATATCCTTCAGTGTTTTCTCTAAAAACAACTAAATCCGCTTCGCCTACAACACTTTTAATTCCTTCCATTGTTTTTGCTGGGCGAACATTGGAGTATAGATCAAAATAATGTCTTAACTCCCCACTTGGATTACGATTTTCCTTATGTTCTTTAGGATATGCTGCCGAGTCATGTGGACCCATGATCCAACCATTTGTCTCTTTTAATGCATCCTTTGTATATTGTGGAATAGGATCACCATGTTTTTCAATTCCTTCCCAGCCCATCGGCAATTCAATATATTCGAAATCTGCCTTTCCAACTTTTTCTACAGCGGCTTTTAATACATTTACTGTTGCTTTCGTAATTTCTGGTCCAATCCCATCTCCATATAAAACACCAAGTTTATAGGTTGTCATATTTTTTTCCTCCTTGTTTCATTTACTTAATTCTAAAGTATCGTTTTTTAGTAGTTTGGTAAAATATCGTTTTTGCATCATCAGACATACATTTTTTTGATGATAAAATGTGCTTATCTGTTAATAATTGAATGTAAAAAATCAGAAGCTTCTTTTGCTTCTTTATATCTGTCCTTCTCTTCGGAAACTTCCAATGAAAGATATCCTTGATAATTGATAGATTCTAGTTGCTGAATAATATAGGTAAAATCAAAATCCCCAATCCCTGGTGCAAGACGGTTACTATCGGCAATATGGACATGAAGTAATTGTTCTTTAATTAGCGATAGACTTTTCTCAATCGAATAATCTTCGAATGCCAAATGAAAAACATCTACCATTAGCTTTAAATTTGGGAGTCTTAATTCATTTATAAAATTCATCGTTTCGAAGGTTGTATTTAGATTGTTGATTATATGTTTGTTTTGGGGTTCTAAAATAATGTCAATCCCAGATTTATCTGCATATTCACAAGCCTCATTCAACGCATCGCTCATCCATTGCCATGATTGAATAAATAAATCTTCATGAATATCCCCCCGTGCTTTACCAATATTCACTGGTACTTTAAAGATTGAAGCGAAATCTATGATATCTTTTACCCTTTTCACTGCTTCCCTTCTTATATCTTGATCCTTACTAGTAAAGGTGAGCTTATCATCACTTACCATAGGTCCTGTACCAATTGTAGCGATTTTTAATCCTGATACTTCTACCTTTTTCGAAAATTCCAATTGGTCAAATAGCTTTGGATTTCTTACAAATGGTTCAATCGCGGTGTACCCGTTTTCTTTAAGATACGAAAAAATGAAGTCTTCTTCACCACGAAAACCTAAGACTGAAGCATTTGTTTCTTTCGTTCCAAAAACATATGCTAATTCCACATCTAATCCTCCCTACGTCATAGTTTTTTTCTTGGCTTATATTTAGATTCCTCTAAAAACTCCCGAACTACCATTTTCGGTATTTCTGTTAGCTTTATTCCCGCTGCTTTCGATGTAATGATCATTTTACACGCATTCTCAAGAGTTTCTAATCTCATAATTGCCTCATTCATAGAATCATCAATAACTGTGACCCCATGATTTCTCATGATAATGATATTCGCAGTTACGCAACTTTTAGCAATCTCTTGTCCTAGCTCTATGGAACCCGGATGAAGATAATCAACATATTCGATATTCTCCAAATAATACATTGTTTCAATAAATAGGTCAGAAAGAATGGGTTCATTACTACATGCCATAAGTGTTGTATGGAATGGAGATGAATGGACCACCGCATGAATATCTGGTCTATTTTTATAAATCCCACTATGGATTGGTGTTTCTTTTGATGCTTTACGTAATCCTTCATATGTTCCAGTTTCGATATTAAATACAACAAAATCATCTTTTGACAGTTCTCCCATAAATGTGCCTGAAGCAGTAATTAACATATTTTTCTCGTCAAGCCTCAAGCTTATATTCCCTGAAGTTCCCCAAGCTAACCTGTTTGCTAACATATATTTACCAGCATTAACTAATGTTTGAATATCTTTTTCCACTTTACTAACCACCTTCACCTTTATCAGTTACTTTTATTAAACCAGATACATTTATAAGTTGGTTATTCCATTTAGTTATTATCGGGTATACAAAATACGAATTATTTCAAATTGAATAAATGTTATATAATACAAGGGATAATTATTTTTTGAGGAGGATTTTGATGGATCATATCGTTAAAGCTTTTGAAGAAATTCCTACTACCTGCATTTCAGATACTATGAATGGGCTAAATAATATGGATAGTGCAATCAAGCCTTTGAAAGAAGAATATCGGGTAGCAGGGCGCGCATTTACAGTAAAAATGCCGGTTGGCGACAATACAACAATTCTAAAAGCAATCAATGAAGCAAAACCTGGTGATGTCCTCGTTGTCGATTCAAAAGGCGATACATATCGAACCATTGCTGGAGATTTCATCCTTGGCCTAGCTCAGACTCTTGGAATCAAAGGAGTTATAACCGATGGTGTGATTCGTGACATTCTTGGTGTAAAAAAACTAAACTACCCAGTATTTTGTAAAGGAACGACAGTAGCTGCAAGTGCAAAAGCCGGTTGGGGCGAAGTCAATATTCCGATTTCCTGTGGTGGAACATCAGTAAATCCTGGGGACATTGTAGTTGCTGACGCAGATGGAGTCGTTGTAATTCCTCAAGCCATCGAAGAAGAAGTTTTAGAAAAAGCGAAAGTAAAACTCGTGAAAGACGAAGAAAGAGAAGCAAAAATTGCCGGTAAACCTGATGAGATCAGACGCTATTTAGCTGATATGCTTTCTAATGTAAAATAATATGATAGTATAAAAGTAGCAATTTCTAATGATTGCTACTTTTTTTATTTGTTAAAAAATAGATTCATATCGTCTTTTTCAAGGGGGAATTGTACATGGATGAGCGCGGTTGGCAAATCTTAGAGGTCTTATTTGAACAGAAAAATATTACGAAAGCTGCACAAAGCCTATATATCACTCAGCCTGCTCTGACAAAAAGATTAATGCTAATCGAAGAGGAGTTTGGTGTAAAAATTGTAGACAGAGGGATACGAGGAGTCCAATTTACACCACAGGGCGAATATTTAGCAAAAAGAGCAACAGAAATGTTAGAACTCACTCGTGAAATCAAAGAAGATGTAAAAAACATGAGTGATGACATTGTTGGAACGTTGCGAATAGGGGTCTCGAACTTTTTTGGAAAATATGAACTTCCCGAAATTCTTCAGCATTTTTCCGAAAAATATCCTTTAGTGTTATATCAGGTTGAAACAGGCTTAAGTAAAAACATCTTCAATTTAACCTATAACAATAATGTTCATGTAGGCTTTGTGAGGGGCGATTATTCCTGGCCGGGAGAAAAGCATTTATTATTTGAAGAGAAGATTGTTATTGCAAGCAAAGAAGAACTACAACTAGAAGATCTTCCCAGTATCCCAAGAATTGATTTTGACACTGATCATTTATATAAGTCCTTAATCGACAATTGGTGGAATCACCATTACTCAAAACCTCCCAATATTGCAATGAATGTGGATCGCGGAGATACATGCCGTGAAATGATAATTAGAGGATTAGGCTACGCAATAATGCCAGCTAGATTACTTCAAGGTGTTGAAGACTTCGTATATCAAATTGACTTGTTAAAAGAAGACGGTACACCACATACTCGACCTACCTGGATGTTTTATCACGCAAGCTCTTTAGAGCAAAATGTAGTAAAAGCATTTGTAAATTTTGTTAAAGAAAATGAATATAACGATTAGTTATGAAGGCACATATCATATTCTCATTTTTCGGAAACAGAAATAAATATTATACTACCCTTATTGATAGATAAATAATTCAATAGGGGTGAAACACGTGCAAGACCTATCAAAATATGTCCCTCATACACGTTCTAAAATAGAAATTAATAACAAGAATTATGAGTTTTTTAACATTAACACGCTTCAATCATTAGGATTTGATTCCATTTCAAAACTACCTTATTCGATTAAGGTTTTACTTGAAGCTGCTTTACGGCACTTCGACGGTACTTCCGTTACTGATGAACATATTGAAAAGCTTGGAAATTGGAGCGACAATGGTGTTCAAAATGAAGAAGTGCCATTTAAACCTGCCCGTATACTATTGCATGATACAACAGGTCTCCCATTGTTAGTTGATTTAGCAGCCATGAGAGAGGCCGTTTCACGTAATGGGGGCGATCCTTCTATAGTAAACCCTACTATTCCAGTAGATTTAGTTGTGGATCATTCTGTTACTGTTGAACAATTTGGTTCATTACATGCATTACGTGCGAATGAAGAAATTGAATTTGAACGGAACTATGAGCGTTTTCGCTTTCTTAGATGGGCCCAAAATGCCTTTGAAAATGTAAATATAGTGCCTCCTTCCTCTGGAATCATGCATCAGATTAATATGGAGCTCCTTTCTTCTGTCATCAAAACAAAAGAAATCAACGGAACTACCCTCCTTTATCCTGATTCATTAGTAGGAACTGATTCACATACTACCATGATAAATGGACTTAGCATAGTTGCCTGGGGTGTTGGAGGAATCGAGGCAGAAGCCGCTATGCTCGACCAGCCTCTTTATTTCGTACCACCTAAAGTAGTTGGCTTAAAAGTAACTGGTACACTTCCTGAAGGCTCAACATCGACAGACCTTGCTCTTACAATTACGAATCTATTACGCAAACACGGTGTTGTTGGTAAATTTGTTGAGTTCTATGGTCCTGGTGTTAAAAACATGAGTGTTGTGGAAAGGGCGACAATTGCAAATATGGCTCCTGAATATGGAGCAACAATGGGCTTCTTCCCTGTCGACGATGAAACGCTTAACTACCTGCGATCAATTGGGCGAAGTGAAGAACATATTTCTCTAATTGAAGCTTATTACAAAGCACAAGGAATGTTCATGACAGATCAAGAAGAGGATCCTGAGTATACTGAAATCGTCGAGTTAGACTTAGCCACTGTCGTTCCTTGTCTTGCAGGGCCAAAACGCCCTCAGGATCGAATTGAATTAACAGACATGAAAAAAGCGTATCAAGAAATTATTTCATTACCAATTGACAAAGGTGGATATGCACTAAAACCTGAAGAACTAGAAAAAGAAGTCGAGATTACTCATCCTTCAGGTGAAAAAGCGAAATTAAAACAAGGTTCTGTCGTTCTGGCCGCCATTACAAGCTGTACAAATACGTCAAACCCTTTTGTTTTAATAGGCGCAGGGTTACTTGCAAAAAAAGCAGTTGAAAAAGGACTTGAGAAAAAATCATTTGTAAAAAGTTCATTGACGCCAGGTTCCCGTGTTGTCGCAGACTATCTAGGTCATTCCGGTTTATTATCCTATCTGGAGAAATTAGGTTTTCATATTGCCGGCTACGGGTGTGCAACCTGTATTGGAAATTCAGGACCATTACCTGAAGAAATCAGTAATGCGATTGTCGAGGAAGACTTAGTAACTGCATCGGTTCTATCCGGAAATCGAAACTTTGAAGGACGTGTACATCCGCAGGTTAAAGCAAATTATTTAGCATCACCTCCACTTGTCGTAGTTTATGCTTTGGCTGGAACAGTGAATATTGATTTTGATAAAGAGCCTATTGGTTTCGGAGTGGATAACCAACCTGTTTTCCTTCGGGAGATTTGGCCATCTTCTGAAGAAATTCGTGGCTTTATTCATAAATATATTCACCCAGATCTATTCAAAAAACGCTATGAAACAGTATATGATGCAAATGAACAATGGAATAATATTGAATCCACAGATGGACAACTGTATCAATGGGATAAAAATTCAACATATATTCAAGAACCGCCATTTCTTAAAAACCTTTCAAAGCAAGATAGAGGTATTCAAGACTTCCGTACTGCTCGTGTTTTAGCCCTGCTCGGGGACTCAGTAACAACAGATCATGCTTCTCCTTCTGGTGCTATTAAGCCAGATAGTCCAGCAGGATTATACTTACTGGATAAGGGGGTAGAAAGAAGAAATTTCAATTCCTACCCTTCACGACGCGGAAACCACAAAGTAATGATGCGTGGAGCGTTTGCAAATGTCCGAATCCGAAATAAACTTGTGAATGGTGTTGAGGGCGGTTACACGCTCCAACATGCAAGTGGTCAAGTAATGTCGATCTATGAGGCAGCTATGAAATATAAAGAGGAAAATACGAATCTTCTTATCGTCGCTGGTAAAGAATACGGAACTGGAAGTTCACGTGATTGGGCAGCAAAAGGACCACATCTATTAGGAGTGAAAATGATCCTTGCCGAAAGCTTTGAACGGATTCATAGAAGCAATTTAGTCGGAATGGGTGTCTTACCATTACAATTTGTTAATGGTGAATCAATGGATACACATGGTATTACAGGTCATGAGATTTTTGAAACGATTGGTCTTACAGATCATTTACAGCCTGGTGAGTTGATTCAAATCAGGGCTACCCGTGAAGATGGTAGTCAATTTACCTTCAATGCACTTGTTCGTTTAGATAATATCGTTGAGGTTGGCTACTATAAAAATGGCGGTATTATGCAATCAACTGTTAAAAAGCTTCTTGATGAAGCAAAAGTATAAAAAAGAGAGCAGGTAAGCATATTAATGCTTTACCTGCTCTCTTTTTATGGATTTAACACTCTTTTAGGTTCACCTTTAAGAAAAGCCTGTATATCCTCTACTGCTTCTTTAAAATATGTTTTGTAATTTGACCGAGTCACATACCCTAAATGTGGTAGTGCTAACACATTTGGTAATTCTCGAAAAATATGATTTTCCGGCAGTGGTTCTTGTTCATATACATCAAGACCTGCTCCAGCAATCCAGTTATTTTTTAATGCAGTTACAAGATCCTCCTGATTAATGATTGCCGCTCTTGATGTATTAATGAGATAGGCATCACGTTTCATGAGTTGTAATTCCTTTTCGCCGATTAAATTCCTGGTTCGATCACTTAGCACTAAATGGATTGAAACAAAATCACTTGTTTCTAATAATTCTTCCAAGGAGGCAGCCTTTTCTACACCAATCTCATCGGTTTTCTCTTTTGTAAGGTTTTGACTCCAAGCGAGCACTTCCATTCCAAAAGCCTTCCCTATTTGGGCCATTCTGCCGCCGATTTTCCCTAAACCAATTAGCCCCAATCTTTTTCCATAGAGGTCTGTTCCTATCGTTGTTTGCCAGGGTCCATTTGAATTAAGCTCCCTGCTTTCTAGTACAATGTTTCTTGAAAGACCTAGTATCAATGCCCAAGTAAGCTCCGTTGGCGGTTGTGAACTACTTGCTGTACCACAAACTGTGATCCCTAATTTAGTAGCTGTTTTAAGATCAATCGAGGCATTTCTCATCCCTGATGTGATTAAAAGATTTAAGTTAGGAAGACGGGTTAAAAGTGAGCCTGGAAACGGTGTACGTTCACGCATGATAATAATAATTTCATAGTCTTGAATAGCTGCGACCAGTTCATCTTCGTTATCAATATGCTTATTTATGCTTGAGATTTCTACCTCATTTGATAGTAAAGACCAATCTGCAATTTTAAGCGCAATATTTTGATAATCATCTAGTATTACACATTTCATTCCCAACATCCCCCCTATTCCAGTTAAATTTCACCTTTAAAAGCTTTTTGATAGATACCAAGTATTTTTTGTTCTGTTAGCTTGTAAGGAGTATTTGATAGTAAGCGATCTATCTTTGAAGCTTCCCCTGCAAGCAGCGGTAAATCTTGTTCTTCTATGCCTAATTCTTGTAAGGATGTTGGTAAGTCTAAGTCGTGTAACAATTGATATAAATAGTTTACTACTGCACCTAGTGCCTCAAATTGACGATTACGGTAGTCACCAATGCCAAGGAAATCTGCAATTTCAACCATTTCGGTCGTACATGTTTTTCCAATTATATTAAAAACATATGGCATTAATAAGGCATTTGCAACCCCATGTTCAATATGATATTTTCCACCTAATGGATATGATAGGGCATGAACAGCCCCAACTCCGGCATTTGCCAGAGTCACGCCAGCAAGATGGCTAACCCAACTCATTCCCACTCTTCCCCCTAAGTCACTTCCATGGTGTACTGCTTTCGTAATATAGTTTGGAAACAGCTTCATTGCTTTTTCCGCATATATTTTTGTTAACGGAGTAGCTTTTACAGCTATGTAAGATTCTATCGCATGTGTAAAAGCATCAACCCCTGATGCTGCAGTAACCCTTGGTGGACATGAAATCGTTAATAAAGGATCAACAATGGCTACTGTTGGAAGCAACGCCGGGCTCACAAGCCCTCTTTTCACTTCTAGAACTTCATCCCCGAAAATCGCATTCATCGTCACCTCTGCACCTGTTCCTGATGTGGTCGGAAGTAAGATAGATGGTACTCCTCTTTTTTCGATAACTTTAGCCCCTGATAAGTACTCAGAATAATCATCAACAAGAAGTAATGCAGCAGTCGTTTTTGCAACATCCATCGCACTGCCTCCACCGATGCCGATAATCACATCACATTCTTCTTGCTTAAAATAGTCAATAGTATTTCCTAATAACGAAAAAGAAGGTTCTCCCTGGATATCTGTAAAAGTTGCAATCGGTAAAGATAGTGGCTCTAACAAACTTTCAATTTTTTGTACAACACCTGCTTTTTCTAAGCCTTTATCACTTATCAAACCGATTTTTCTAGCACTGAATCTTCTAATTTCATTTGGTAAGCTTTCATGTGCTCCAACACCAAATCTTACATTTTCAGGCATTTTAAAATCATGGTAAATGTTCATTATTTTCTCTCCCTTATATTTAAATCAAATGCGCCATGGCGCATTTGCGCCCGATTTTTAGGCCCACAGGAAGTGGCGTTTTTAGTCTTTGATCTTACTGCTCGAAAAATTTCCTTTGAAAAATCGTGGCTTCCGCCGGAGGCTTAAGCAATTTAGCAGAAGTCCTTGAATTCCGCTAAATTGTTTTACCAAACAGTCCAACCACCATCAACAAATACAGTCTGTCCCGTTACCATATCTGACGCAGAAGAGCTTAAAAATAAAAGGGCACCGTACAAATCCTCTGGTTTTGCAAGTCTTCCTAGTGGAATTCGATTTAATACGTCTTCTTTAAAGCTTTCGTCCTCAAACATAGATGCAGTCATTGGAGTCTCTATAAATGTTGGGGCAACCGAATTTACATTAATTTGATGTTTTGCCCACTCAATCGCCAGTGAACGTGTTAGCTGCATTACGCCACCTTTACTAGAACAATAGGAAACCCGATTATAGTAACCTACTTGGGCCATTTGAGAAGAAATAAAGATAATTTTCCCTTTTTTTCCTTGTTTCATATACTTTCCTGCTTCCTTTGAGCAAAAAAAGGCACTTTTCAGGTTCAGGTCGAGTACCGCATCCCAATCTTTTTCAGATATCTCCTCTGGAGGTTTTACAATATTTGTGCCCGCGTTGTTTATTAAAACATCAATCTTGCCGTAATGGTCATAAATGTGGGACATTACATCTGCAATCAATTCCACGTTGGTAATATCACAAGGAACATACATCGCTGAATAACCAAGATCCTTCATTTCATTTGAAAGCTGCTCAAGCTTTTCTTTATTCCTTGCTACTAAGGCCACCCTAGCGCCCAAACTTCCAAATAATAATGCCATGTCTTTTCCAATTCCTTGACTGGCGCCAGTTATAACAACAACCTGATCCTTTATTCCAAAAATACTCTCTAAATTCATTCATTTCACACCTCTATTCATTTTTTCTATAAAAAAAGGAGATTCACATCTCCTTTTTATCCCTCTTCATTTACAATAACGTTTTTTCCTCTCCATTTTAGGAAAATTGGTATTGAGATCCAAAGGAAAGAAATGATTAAGAATATTAGTGATAACGGTCTAGTAAAGAAAATACTAAACTCTCCATTCGAAATCGTTAATGCTCTTCTAAAGTTATTTTCAATCATTGGCCATAAAATTAATCCCAAAACTAATGGTGCAACTGGAAAATCATTTTTAGAGAAATAATAACCTGCAATACCACAAATAATCAGTAGAATTAAATCAAATACAGTAAATTGGACTGCATATACTCCAAATACAGAAATTACGACAATCATTGGTATTAAGTATTTTGGCGGTGTTTCAATAATTTTCGCAAATACTTTCACTAATGGTAGGTTTAACATTAATAGTACTAGGTTCCCTACTAGCATACTTGCAATTACTCCCCATGCAATATCAGGATGGTCCGTAAATAATAGGGGACCAGGATTCACGTTGTACATGATAAATGCACCCATAAGAACAGCGGTTGTACCAGATCCTGGTATCCCTAACGTTAATAAAGGAACCATTGCTCCACCAGCTGCTGCGTTATTCGCAGTTTCTGGACCCGCTACCCCTTCAATTGCGCCTGTTCCAAACTTTTCGGGATTTTTACTTACCTTTTTCTCCAAAATATACGACATAAATGAGGAAAGGGTTGCACCCGAACCCGGTAATATTCCCATAAAAAACCCTAATATAGAACCACGTGCAATAGGGGCTGCACTCTGTTTAAATTCCTGTTTTGTCGGCAAAAGCTTATTTATTTTAGCCAAATTCCCGGAATTAACATCATTATGCAAGATTGTTTTAAATACTTCCCCTAACGCAAAGAGTCCAACGGCTACTGTTAAAAATTCTAATCCTGAGTAAAGAGACGGAAATCCAAATGTAAAACGAGATACTCCGGATACCACATCAATACCAATAGAAGCAAGCATTAGACCGAATACAGTCATGATTAATGATTTTGTAATCGAGGTACCAGACAAACCACTGATTGCACAGAGACCTAAGATCATTAATGAAAAGTAATCAGCTGGTCCAAATTTAAGGGCCACATCCGAAAGCGGCTGGGCTAAAAAAATCAATCCGATTAAGGATACAAGTCCACCTACAAAGGAGCCGATTGCCGCAATGGATAAAGCGGCTCCCGCTTTTCCCTTTTTGGCCATTTGATAACCGTCAAGTGTTGTTACTACCGAAGAAGACTCTCCCGGTGTGTTTATTAGAATCGAGGTTGTTGAACCCCCGTACATGGCCCCATAATATACTCCCGCTAATAGAATAATCGAGCTAGTCGCTGCTGCACTCGGATCTAGTCCACTAGTCATCATAGCTGTTACCGGAATTAATAAAGCTACACCACTAATCGGACCAATACCAGGCAGGACACCTACAGCTGTACCAATTAAAACACCTATAAATGCAAATATTAAATTTCGAGCCTGAAAGGCTATGGCAAATCCATCACCTAAGTATTGTAATACCTCCACTCACTTCATCCTCCTCACATACTTAGCCATACTGGAAAGCTAGGTAATGTTCCTTTCATAACGACAACATACATGTAGTAGATTACGCCAGGAAC
>NZ_JBALOX010000130.1:0-1546 GCF_036965165.1 Bacillus sp. JJ1521
ACCTCATTACCCACGTCTGTTACTCCAATACGATCCCAATTAATTAAGCTTTCTAATAGTAAGGCTAACATGATTCCCATTAGTAATCCGTTGCTAAGCAATGGACGAACAACAGCTGGAATTGATTCGAAATAGGATGCAGGAAGGGTCATAACAACAACCCCTACAAATAACGGGATTGCTGAACGATAGGCATTCATCGTGTTAAATTCAATTTGCTTGAAAAAGGTGAACGAAGAATTAAAAAGCAATAAATAAGACGCAAACAAGGCCGCACTTCCAACGCTCAATGGTAATTGTGAAAAAAAGTGTCCAATCGGAGGAATCAGACCCATCACTAAAAACATGAACCCGCCAAGAATGAACGGCAATCTCTTTAAAATTCCTGTTTGACTTAGAAAACCGATAGACGACACATACGGTGAATAAGGTACTAACCCAAATACCCCACCGATAAAGGAGAAAATACCTGTGATGGCAAAAGTACCCCTGTATTGCGATTTTGTCGTTTGCGTCTGATACATACCCTCAGTTCCTTTTAATGCACCAAACGTATTTGCTATATTTAGTAATCCTGCTAAAACGGTTGTAATAATAATCCCTAGATCCCAAGCTGGTTCCCCTAATGGAAATAAATCGAAACGTAAGGATGAACCTCCGCTAACCGCATGCTGAGGGTTAAAAATAAGAGAATAAGTAATCCAACCGATAATGATCCCAATTAGTAAACTGTAGCGTCTGATGGGTGGAGGGGCTTTTACACTCAAAACAATGACAAGAATCGCGATGATGATCGATAAGAATGAAATGGATAAATCAATTTGTGCACCTTGGGCCTGATTGCCAAATGGAATTCCAAGCATACCCTTCAAGAAGATCCCAATCAATTGACACCCCAACAAAAACATAAACACACCCATTACAGCAGGGCTAAATAATTTTGCGAGATGTGGTCCTAAGCCAGTAATACCAATGAAAAATGTGATGCTGGCAGAAATCATTATCCCAACAGTCAAGCTACCTCCCAATTCATCCAAGGACATACCTTGAGCAGAAGCGGTTGCACAAAGAGCTAATATGATCCCCCACCAAAGTCCTGACTGTCCCTCCATGATTGCGCGTTTATGGCCAAGAATCGCCTGCACAATACAGGCTAGACCCGTCACAATAAATGAAAGCTGAAGCAGGTTCACAACTTTTTCAGGTGGAAGATCAAAAGCAGCTCCGACCGTAATGGGGATAACCACTATATTCGTAAAAATAAAAAAGAGCCATTGCAAGCCCGAAATCCAATTGTTAGTTTTAAGCAATTCCTTAATGGTATTCACCCCGTTACTATATTTTCATAAATAATGCGATTGCTAGGTATTCTAATAAAATATTGAAAAAGTCTATCTCTATTATAGAGGATTTTCCGTGAGTAAATGAAGGAATTAATATATTCATCTTTTAATTAGTGTTAAATTGTGTCGAATGCTAAAGGGGATAATCATATGAAGCAATTCCATATTTTTTATGCATTTTTCAAAGTAAGCTTACTAGGATA